>JBARKD010000363.1:0-1598 GCA_049800615.1 Acidobacteriaceae bacterium
GAGAGACGGTGTCACGTTGTTTGGCGGCGGCCTCCTTAATGACAATTTTGCGGCAACCATGGAATAAAAGCGTCTCTTACCAGTTCTCATGTTAAGCGGCAGCTCCTAACTGCCAATCCGGTGTGGCGGGCAGCTGAAGGTGAGTGCACCAGGGCTGCCCTCTGCGAAGTCAAAAGCGAAACTGACAGCTGATTTAAAGGAGTGCTATGCAGAAATCAGACAGTTCGATCAATCGTCCGGTGAATCGCCGGTCGTTTCTTAAAACTGGAATGCTGGCTGGAAGTGCAGCCACGGTAGGCGCGGGTTTGGCAGGTAGTTTCAAGCCGGCGTTCGGTCAAAGCAGCAGTCTAACCAAAGGAGATGTTGCGATCCTGCGTATGCTGGCTACAGCCGAGCTCATCGAAGCGGACCTTTGGACACAGTATGCGGAACTAGGTGGTATCGGCGATAACCAACCCGTCGAAGTAGCCCCCAACCAACCGTTGAACACCTATCAGGCTGCCCTCTCGAATCTCGATGGCGATGGCCCGCAATACATCACCAGCAACACGCTTGACGAAGTCAGCCACGCCACCTTTCTAAATGGATACCTGGAGTCCAAGGGGGAACGCCCGGTCAACTTCGACGAGTTCCGCACCCTGCAAGGCAGCACGGCAACGGGAGCGGACAACATCGGCCGCCTCACATGCCTCCAGCACCTCAACGTTGACACTAGCTGGTTCATCCGCTATCGCAGCAACACAAACCCGGACTTTGGCGCCACGTATCCGCAAGCCGTTACCATTCAAAACCGCACCGCCATCCCGATCACCGATGCGGATCTCAATGGCTCCGCCGCCCACATCCAAGTGATCGCCAACACCGCGGCCTTCCACTTCGGATACATCGAGCAAGGCGGCGCCAGCCTCTACGCTTCTTTGGGCCAGAAAGCCTCCAGCGCGGAGGTCCTTGAGATCATCTTCGGCATCGGCGGCGACGAAGTTGCTCACTTCCTGGAGTGGGTCGATTTTGCAGGCAATGGAGTCCAAGCCCCTGTTGCGCCCGTCACGGACAACGGGCTGACGTTCCCTGATTTTTTCGCCAGCCCCCTGGGTGTACTCGTCCAACCAAGCCTGATCTTCCCTGTCCCGTGCGAGTTCATTAGTCCGAGCCTTCCTCACTGTTCCGTGATTCGTCCTCTGACCGACAAGTTCGGCGGTGGCGTGGCTACGATCGCTAGCTTCACCGCCGATGGGCTCTTCTTTGGCCAATCCAAGGAGTTCCTGAATGTCGTCAACCAGATTGCAGCAGAGGCTGACGCGGCCGTGCGGCAAACCTAAGCCGGTCCCAGAGACGTCTCCGCCTTTACACGCCATGCGCGGCGCGCCTACGCACAAGCCGGCTTGCAAGAATACGCTGGCTTGTGTGCCTTTTCCGATTTGCGTAAAGACCTATCGAGAGCGGCTGTCCCGCATCCATGCCTCTCCATCTGCCTCTTTGGGCCACGCAAACAGATGTCGGGGATGTACTGGAATGCCCCCGTAGGCACCGCCTCATTCATGGCGATGTGTCAAACGCCAAACCTGATAGACTCCGTGAATCATGGAGAACTGTTGACC
>JBARKD010000364.1:0-5959 GCA_049800615.1 Acidobacteriaceae bacterium
ATATGGATGCGCGAGCGGCCGGGGCGGGGACGCTGGCGGCTTTGTTGGCGGCCGATACCAGCTTGTGGTCCTACGAGCGGAAGACGCACGAGGGGCCGGTGTTCGGCGAAGGCGCGCATCACTGGTATTACAGCGGTTTGCTGGATGGAGCGGAGGCGCAGTTTGGTGCCGGAGGTGTTCGCGAGAACCAGGGCACTCAGGCCCCGCTCTTTGTCGATTTTGATCTTAGGCGAATTCATCCGCTTCAAGTCAACCACGGCATGGGTTATTACGAGCGATGGGTATTCCCCGGTGAGACTGTGTCTAATACGCTCACCATGGATGCGTACCGCATGCAGGAAATCGCTTTTGGTCACGCGCCATTTCTAGGCCGCATGTATTGGGACGATGTTCCGCATGCGTTGGTGGAGAGTGACCTGGTAAGTCCGGTGGCCAGGGGCTACGGTACAGCGTCTGTATCCTCGATTGAATATCAAGTGAATGATTCGTGGCAGTCCCCAGGCGTGGCGGCTGAATCCAGCGCATTCTCGCGCGTCCGGGTTACGTACGACAACGGTCTCGTGGTCGTCGCCAATGCCAATAGGACGCCGTTGCGGTGGCAGAATATGGTCCTTCCGCAGTATGGTTGGGCGGCCAGGGCGCACGGATTGTTCGCCTACACGGCCATGTGCGGCGCTACGGTCTGCGATTATGCGGAGACAGGGACCTCGGTGTTTGCCAATGCTCGCAGCCAGGCGGACTTGCGCATTGGCCGGGCTTATGCCACGCCTTCGGTCGCTCGAGTGTCGCAAACCGGTGACCGAAGCTTTGCCATTGCATTCGAGTGGCAGGTTTATCGATCGATGAACAACGACTACAAGACTTTCGTCCATTTCGTGGACCAAAACCGGTTGCAGGTGAATGAAGGAATTGCATTTCAGGGCGACACTGCGCCGGATCGGAGGACTTCGCAGTGGGCCCCTGGAAAAGTTGTATCCGAAGGCCCGGTGAGGGTCCGGATTCCCCCGTCTGTCGCGGATGGAACCTATTCGATTCGCATGGGCCTCTACGATCCCGGAACCGGTTCCCGCATTCCGCTTGCAGGCGTGGACGACGGAGACATGCGGATCCGCGTCGGCTATCTAACCGTCCGCGGAAATGGTACCAACATCAGTTTCACAACGATCCCTCTCGCCAACGATCCCCGGCTGAATTGGGCAGGGACGGTGGTGAGTTTCGGCGCCGTGCAGACCGACGGAATGATCTCCATGCGCGAGAACCATGGGCGATGGGTTCTGCGTCCGTTTCCGCGCTCGCGGGATTTTACTGTGTTGCTGCGGAAGTCGAGATTTGTGATGCCCGTAAGTATCACGGCAGACGGTGGCGGCAGCCCGCTGCTCAAACCTGTTGCTGAAGGAGCTTATTGGAAGCTTCCTCTTACTGGAGCCAAATCCTACTCCTGGCCGGCTGGATAGCAATGAGTAGCAGATGGGCGCCTGCGCCACGCGATATGTATTTCAGACTTGGGAGTGGGGAAAACTTGAATACTTTACCCGAGAAAGACCCGACATTGCGCGATCTTCTGCGAACCTTCCACCGCAGGAAGCGCACGATAATTGTTACCGCGACCGTTTTCTTCCTGCTATCGGTGTGTGCTTGCGTCGTGATGACCCGGCGATACACGGCCCGCAGCGTCATTCAACTACAGAAGTCTTCTTCAGACAGCCTGGGTCTGGATAGCCTGATGGGCGCGGCGGCGGGCGGAGCGTCCGACTCGCTTTCCGTCAATATCGATCTCCAGACGCAGGCCGATATTCTGCAGTCGGAAGCGCTCGCGCTGAAGGTGATCAAGGACCTGAACCTGGAACAGAACGAGGATTTCAAGCCTCATTTCAGCCCGTTTGGTTGGGTCATGGGGCTGCTCAGTTCGAAGGGCCCGCAAGATCCGGCGCATGCGAGCCTTGAAGATTCACCCGGCAGGCGGGGAAATGTTGTCAAGGCCTTTGGCAACAATCTGAAGGTGAAGGTTACTGCGGGTACACGCCTGATCGAGGTGGACTATACCAACCGTGACCCTAAGGTTGCGGCGGCAACCGTCAATCATCTGGTTCAGGCATTGATCGACTACACCTTCCAGACTAAGTTCACGGCAACCAACCAGGTCTCGCAATGGCTCGAAGGTCAGCTGGGTGATCTTCGCAGGCAAAGCGAAGCGCTTCAATCCAGAGTCGTGGCTTTACAGCAGGGCAGTGGCATCTTTGGGGTTGGCGGAACCGACCTCCAGGGCAAGCCGGTGATCTATAGCCCGGTTCTCGATCGTTTGCAGCAGTCCACGGCCCAGCTCTCGCAAGCGGAGATGAACCGAGTACTGAAAGCATCTGTGGCCGACGTGGTCAAGACAGGGAATGCCGAGTTGATCTCGCAGCTAAGTGGCACGTCCTTCGCGAATGCCAGCAGTCAGGGGGTTGTGAACTCTCTTACGTTGATCCAGAGCTTACGGCTTCAGGAGGCGACGCTCCAGTCCCAGATCGATCAGGATTCATCCCAGTTCGGTTCTGCGTATCCGAAATTAATCCAGGAGCGGGCCTCAATGAAGGCCCTGCAACAATCCTTGCAGCAGGAAATCAGCCGTATCGGGGAACGCGTTCAGAACGACCTCGAGGTTGCTGTGAAAGCAGAGCAAGGCGCTCGAGCTGCCTATGAGAAGGACCGGAGCGCCGCGGAAAAGCTGAATGACAAAAGCATCGAATACGCGATCCTTTCCAAAGAAGCCGACCAAAGTCAGGAGCTGTATCAAGACCTGCTCAAACGGTTGAAGGAAGCGGGTATTCTCGAGGGCCTCCACTCCTCAAATATCACTGTGGTTGATCAGGCGAGCGCCCCCGCCAAGCCCAGCAAACCGCAGATCCCCCTGTACCTTGGTTTGGGAATCGGATTGGGACTATTTTTCGGTTGCGCCGCTGCTCTGCTCGTGGAAGCAATTGACAACAAAATTCAGGATGCTGAGGAAATCGAGGTGATGCAGATTCCCGTGCTTGGCATCGCGCCTCAGATCGAGGCCACCAGGACAAGCATGCACGCGATCATGCTTGATTCGCCCCACGCTTCCTTTGGGGAATCAGTGCGCAGGCTCCGATCGGGACTTCTGATTTCTTGCAGTGGCAGGCCTCCACAGGTTCTGCTCGTGTCGAGCGCCGGTCCGGGAGAAGGCAAATCAACGCTGGCGTTGAACCTGGCTGCTTCTCTCTCCCGCTTCGAGAAGAACGTTCTGCTGGTGGAGGCGGACATGCGGCGTCCGGTGTTGCGCGGACGCTTAGGTCTGGATGGGACGGATGGCTTGAGTACCATGCTGTCGGATCGGGATTCGGCATGCGGCGTGATTCCAGTCCCCGACAATCCGAACCTCCATCTGCTTCCCGGCGGTCCTGTTCCGCCATATCCAGCCGAATTGATTGGCTCGCAACGCATGCGCACGCTGGTGGAGGAGTGGAGAGAGGAATTCGATTTCATCGTGTTGGATTCTCCGCCGGTCCTTCCGGTGACCGACGCGCAGTTGCTGGAGGAGATGGCGGACGCCACTATTTTGCTGGCCCGCGTCGGAGTCACCACCCGGGCGGCCTTGGAGCGTGCTTATAAGCTCCTGCTCATGCATCGAAAGGAACCGGAAAGACCGGCGATTGGGGTTGTGCTCAATTTCGTTGCCCGCCGCTCTGCCGCGCACTACGGCTACTACGGCTCCTACGGTAGCAAGCGTTATCAATACCAGCAAGGATGAGGGCATGATGAGAGCTTCGAAATGGTTGATGTTCCTGTCCTGCTGCGCGGCCTGCTGCTATGCGCAAACCGAAAGCGTTACCATCGGGCGTGGGGACACAGTGCATGTAAAGGTTCTGGAAGCGCCGGACCTCGAACAGAGCGTTCGCGTAACCGATGCGGGTACACTCACTCTGATCCTTGGCCAAAGCGTCCAGGTAGCTGGGCTCACTCCGGCTGAGGCCGCAATTGCCATCGGGAATGCCTTGGTAAACGGCCGCTATATACTGACGCCTCACGTCAGCGTGACCTTGGATCAGACCGTCACCCAGAACGTAACAATCATGGGCCAGGTTCGGTCGCCTGGGAGCTACGCTATCAACACGCCGCGCCCGATACTTGACGTCCTCGCATTGGCGGGAGGGTTAACTGACGTGGCGGATAGAAGAGTGACTATCCAGCGGCACGACACGAAGGAGCGGACCGTGTTCGTTCTGGCAAACTCCGCCAATGCCGCCCTGGATGCAAACCTTCGCGTCTTTCCAGGAGACACGGTCATTGTTCCCAAAGCAGAGGTGGTGTACATCCTCGGCGACGTTAACCGGCCGGGTGGCATTGCCATGGTCACCAATGATTCCAGGTTATCGGCGCTGCAGGCAGTTTCGCTTGCCGGAGGTACGCCGCCAACCGCGGTTCCTTCGCACGCGCGGCTGATTCGCAAACAAGCCGATGGGACCCATGTGGAACTTCCTCTGCAGCTCAGCGCCATGCAGAAGGGAAAGCAACCGGATATTCCACTACAGGCGGATGACATCATCTATGTTCCATTTAGCTATGCGCGAAACATGGCGGTGGGCGCCGGCGCTCTGGTGGGCTCAGCATCCTCGGCGGCAATCTATAAGTTCTAGAACTCCGGCCTCGATCTGAGCTGTACAGAGGTCATGGTTCAACTAGCTGGAAAAGAGTCTGGACAGGCATTGAGCGCATGATACGATCCCTTGCTTTTACCGCGACCTTCCCCCATCACCAGCTGCCGCGGCAAAGATGCGAGGTGCCGGCGTGATGATGGATCGTGCCTGGGAGCGTGTTCGCCGGCTTTGCAACCATCAGCTGACCCGGAGTGCATCCTGGCTGGCGATTGGACAGGGCGCGAACTTCTTTCTTCAGGCAGCATGCTTTCTCTTGCTGGCCCGGCTGTTGGGGGTTACTTCGTACGGAATCTTTGCCGGTGTATTTGCTTTGGTGAACACCGTGACCCCTTATAGTCCCCTTGGCTCCGCAATGCTGTTCATGCGCTATGTCAGCATGGATCGATCGATGGCCCGGCTCCATTGGGGAAACACAATCATCACCATAGTCGGCGTCAGCATTGTCCTGTGTGGCCTCGTCTCCTGGATAGGTTCGCTTCTTATCGGGCCATCAAGAATCGAAATGATCGTGGTCCTGGTAATCGCCAATTGTGTTATGAGCCAGATCACCTTGTGTGCGAGCACGGTGTTCATCACTCTCGGTCATCCGCGTAGCGCTGCGGCCAATCGCCTGCTGTCCAATTTGTCTCGCTTCATCGCTCTCGTCATCATGGCTCTTGTCTTAAAGCGGATGACTGCTTTCCAGTGGTCATTGGGCGTCCTGTTCTCATCCACCGTTGGGGCCGTTATCACACTGGTGTGGGTCCGGTCGGTGATCGGCCCGATGAGATTCGATTTGCGGTGCGCCCGCGGGCATCTCTGGGAGGGCATTGGCTTTTCTGTCGCTGGTTCTACAGAGTCGGTCTATAACGATTTCGACAAGGTCATGCTCAGCCACTACGGCATGAACGCAGCGGCCGGGATTTACACCATGGCCTATCGTGTCGTGGATTTCGCGACGACTCCGCTTGGCGCTCTGGTGGCGGCAACCATGCCTCGCTTATTTGTCATGAGCAAAGAGGGTTTCGCCGTAGTGGCGCGGCGTTGCGCGAAGCTTACCGGGGTCGCGTTTGCCATCGGGATAGGTTCAGCCTTGTTTACCCTGGCGACCTCGCCGTGGGTACTGCGCGTGGTAGGCCACGGATTCGGAGATGCGATCCTTGCGATTCGCTGGCTTTGCTGGCTGCCCGCAATCCGGGCGCTGCACCAGATGACGGGAAGCGCTCTCACCGCGACCGGATTGCAGAACTATCGAACGGGCGCACAAGCCACCGTCGGAGTTGCCAATGTGCTTCTAAATTTCTGGTTGATTCCAACCC
>JBARKD010000365.1:0-4288 GCA_049800615.1 Acidobacteriaceae bacterium
CAAATGGCCGATCGCGGACCGCAAGCTCGTCCTTCAAACGCGGACCATCGCTCCGCCTCGGCTGCTGCGGAAGCGGCGTCTCCGCTTCCTCGACGGGTTGCTGCGCGCGCACACTTTGATCGCTCTCGCTGGGCCACTCCGTCTCGGCGACCTCCTCCATTGTGGCGATTGCAATTTCCGACTGTCTTCGCGGCGCACCGTAAACCGACCCCACCACCGGATGAATCGCCTGCGGGGGATGCATCGCCGCAGTGACGAGTCTCTGCAGATAGCCGCTCACGCCCGCACCATTTCCAGGTAGAGCGCCCGCCGCGGCTCGCTCAGGGCAAAGACCTGCGCCTCGCTCCATCCATACGCCGACGCGAGCATATGGACGTCCATCAGGATTTTGCGGGCGCGAGCGTCGATCTCGGTCCAGAGGTAAGCGGCCAGGTCGAGCGATTCTTCCCACGCTCCATCGCAGGTCGTGCAGCGCAGGCTGAGGCGGGTCTCGGCCAGAGGATCCGCGAGCGCGAGCTGCTCGCCGACCGCTTCGATATCCTCTTCGGTCCACTGTGCCGCATCAAGGGGCGCAAGGCAGCAGCGTTCAAGCATCTGCGCCATGGCGCGCCTCGGATCGGATTGCCGGGCAACGCTAGCCAGATCGCGGCTCGCCGGAAGTCGGAAGGTATAGCCCTTCGCGGTCACGGTCCGCGATGGCAGATCCTCCGCCGCTGGTTCGTCAGCCAGGACGGAGGCGTCCAGTTCGAACACCAGATGCTCTCGGCATCGCGGGCACGCCACCCAGCCCTGCAGCACCGCGCCGAAGCAGCGGCGACGCAGTTCGGCAAGCGCCGCATTGCGCCGCCCCAGCGGCCAGTCCGCCAGAGTGTCTCGGGGCGTCTCGGGGAGCGCCGCTCCCAGCGCCAGCAGCGCCTGGTCGACCGGATGCATGCCGTCGCCCCGCTCCCACAATTGCAGGAGGTCGAAATTGGACAGGGCCCGCATAGGTTTACGTGCTCACAGCGCTGAGCGTTGGCTCCTGCGATTCGGTCACGCCGGTGTCGCGTTCCCATCCCTCGTTTTCGATCTTGATGTGTTCAATCGCGATTGCATTCGCGTTAGCATCCAGATCTGGCATCGCCTGGTACTCCGAGACCCAGCAGCGATAAATCTTGTACGCGATCACCAACTGTCCGGCCTCGTTGTAAAACTCGAGATATAGATCCTTGCGAAAACTGGCCAGCGAAACCTCCGCGCCCAGCGCGGCGCCGAAATTCCACACCAGTCCTGCCCAATCGTGAAATGCCAGATCCTGCGTCAGGCCGCGTTCCAGCGTCAACGCTTCGTATTCGGTTTTGCCCGGCGATTTGTGCGAGGTCGAGGGATCGCCCCCGGCGCGATGCTTCACGACCTCGGTGGTGCGCTTAAAGGCCGTGAGTTTGCTCGCGCCGGCCACGTACTGGCCATCCCACTTAATGCGGAACTTGAAGTTCTTATAGGGATCAAGCCGCATAGTGTTCACTGAAAACTGTGCCATACGATCTCCCCTTCAGGACTGGCTTTGTCCCGCCATTTGCTGGATTTGGATGACCACGAATTCCGCCGGATACAGCGGCGCAAAACCGACCAGGACGTTCACGATCCCCTGATCGATGCTCGACTGGGGATTGTTCTCCGCATCGCATTTCACAAAGTACGCCTGCTGTGGCGTCGTTCCCTGAAACGCGCCCTGGAGGAAGAGTCCCTGCATAAACGAGCCGACGTTCAGCCGCAACTGGCCCCACAGCGTTGCGTCGTTGGGTTCAAAGACCGCCCACTGGGTTCCGTCGTAGAGGCTCGATTCGAGGAAGAGCGCGAAACGCCGGATGGGCACGTATTTCCACTGCGACGCTGCAGCGTCGGCGCCCTGCATGGTCCGCGCGCCCCACACCACATTGCCGTAGACGCGGAACTGGCGCAGGCAATTGACCGCGTAGGGATTGAGGCTGCCGTTCTGAGCATCGGTAAGCACGTACTGCAGACCGCTCACCCCGCTGAGAGCGGCGTCGATGCCCGCCGGTGCCTTCCACACGCCGCGCGAAGCATCCGTAGCCGCGTAGATGCCGGCCACAAAGCCGCAGGGTGGGAAGTAGCGCGAGCGTCCGCCCGCCAGCGGATCCGGCGCCAGCACCCACGGGAAGTAATACGCCGCATTCGCCGAGTAGGCGCCGCTGATCGAAGTCCCGTCGCTGCCGATGGGGCCGGGATTCGATCCTGCCTTTGTCCCCGTCAGCTCCGTGAGCTGCGTTGTCACTGCTGAGGTGTTTGCCGCGATCGGGCTGTCCACGATGTAAAACGCCCGATTGTTGGAGCACATCATTTGCAGGGAACTAACGCTGCTTTCATCCGATTCGCCCGGCACGCAAAGCAGATTGAAAATCGGCACCGAGTCCAGCAGATGGACACCGCCCGTCCCCGGCCCGCCACTGGCATTGAGCGCCACCTTGAACAAACCGCCGCTCGTGTTGTCCAGCGTGGGGTCGAGCACGATGCCGTCGTAACCGCCGGTGAGAAACGTCCCGGTCACCGGGGTGGGAGCAGTGGTCGACAACGCGGCCGGTGCAAGCACACTCAGCGCCTGCGTGCAGACGCCATCGGCCGTCACGGTGACGTAATTCGAATCGGAATTCAGCACCGTCTTCACGTAATACGGGTCGGAGGCCGTCACGCAGAGGTTGTTGTAGCTCTCCACCACGGTCGGCGCGCCTCTGGGTCCGACGGCGATAATGTTCAGGTTGAAACGTGTGCCGGTGGGATCCATGGCCGAGGTTTGCGGCGTTGCGCTGATGGCCACCAGATTGCCCCAAGCTCCAGGATTGCTGGCGGTAAAGGTGAAACCTAAACCCGAACTGGGTGGCTGCTGAACCTCCACCGACGCAGCCGTTGCGGCCGGCACGGTTATCCCGTTTCCGTCCGTGCCGCCCGTCAGGATGAAGAAGCCAGTGCCGGGAATCGCAGTCGGCTCGGTCGCGGACAGTGTTGGAACCACGAACTTCGATGCTCCAACGGTGGCAACAAAACTCGCGATAGTGACGTTGGTGAAGCTCTCGACCACCGCCAGAGGCGCGCCTGCTGGAGCGTAGACCACCATCACTGTGAAGGTGGTAGCGCTGCTCCCTGCGCCGATCATGATCCCGTAGGAATTCGACCAGGCGCCGACCGAGTTTGCTGCGAAGATGTACGAACCCGTCCCGCTGGAAGGAGACACCGTGACCCCGCCTGGGGTGGCTGTGGTGGCGCCCCCGGACGAAGGAAGGGCAGAGGACTGCACCAGGCGCACAATGTAGGCCTGCTGTCCTCCATTGCCAAAAAACTGATTGACG
The DNA here is from genome assembly GCA_049800615.1 of Acidobacteriaceae bacterium. Taxonomy (GTDB): domain Bacteria; phylum Acidobacteriota; class Terriglobia; order Terriglobales; family Acidobacteriaceae; genus PALSA-350. The sequence continues at coordinate 3,345 of JBARKD010000365.1, forward strand.
GAGTAGCCGAGCAGGCTGCGCAGATCGAGCCCGCCAAACTGATTTTGAAAATCCAGCCAGCTCTGCACGAGTAGTGCCTCGTCGACCGGACCCTGGTCCGCCCAGCCGACAAACGCCGCGATTGATGTGGCTACGCCTGTGATGGTGTGAACGCCGCTGGGCAGTTCTTCGATGTACACACCGGGATATGTGAATGCGGACATGAGTTTCCCTCCTTCTCAGGACGTGAAAGGCGTAGCAGAATGTGAACAGCTGCACCACACTAACGGAATTGTCGAGCAGCGGAGAGTAGTCCGCGCAGCGGCTATTCCGGGACTGGGGCCCAAAAAACGTCAGTGGTGGCGCTCGATTGCGCCGGGCGCGCAGCAGGGAGATAAATCGCTGCTCCGCAAGCTTATGCAATTAACGGATTCGGTGATCGCCAACCGTGGATTCGAAACTGCTGCGCCTACAGTTCTTGAAGATCCTGAGAGTCAGGTTGCGCATGCACCCCGGCCCGCAGCCTTCCGCTGATAGCTGATGTATGCCGCCTTTGCCTCCAAACTTTTTGTGTGGCCAGCGGGCATGAGCGCCGATAGGAAGAGAACATACGCCTGCGCCCAATAAATTGTCCAGAGGGTTTCGAAAAAATGCCATGAATCTGATTCGCGTTTGAGGAATGGCACGGCTGTGTGCCATGAAGAGTTGATTCGACAACGCGGCGACACCTACACGGCCGCTCTTGTATCTGCAAAAGATCGCGAAGTTGCCACAAAGATTAAGCGCGAGTAAATGTCGGGAGCAAACCGAAGCGGCGATGTCACCTCCGCATCAGAAACCAGCACCGACGGCACAGCCCGTGTTCATCACGTAGCCGGGTTTGTTTCCTTTGCTCGGAACTCCACGCCGGCGGTATGACGCCGCTGAGGTACAATTTCCGCCCTGGACAGAATTGTCCTCCCGAG
>JBARKD010000366.1:0-11033 GCA_049800615.1 Acidobacteriaceae bacterium
CTGTCAAAGAAGCCGCGAAGCGAGCACGGGAAGGAAAAGGACCTGTGCTCATCGAGTGTAGAGTCCCCAGGTTATGGGGTCACTACAACCGCGACATAGAACACTACCGCACGAAGGAAGACCGGGAACAGGCGCGAGCCCGCGATCCTATCACGACCTATTCCCAGAAGCTGATCTCCACGGGCGTCTTGACGAGGGAATCTTTTACCGAACTCGAGGCCAGTGTCAAGGCAGAGCTTGACGAGGTGCAAAAATGCATTCTCGCCTCCCCACTGCCCGATACGTCCACGGCCGCCGCACACGTGTGGTCCGAATGTCCGGCCCGATCCTCCTCTCAACCGGCTTCCGGGAACTACGAGACAAAGACCGTCAGTTACATCCAGGCTGTCAATGAAGCGCTCTCGCGGGAGCTGGCAACACGGCCGGAAGTTCTGGTTTACGGCGAAGACGTGGGAGGAGCAGGAGGTATTTTCGGCGCATCGCGCGGTCTGCAGAAGACATTCGGCGCTGACCGGGTGTTTGATACACCGATCTCCGAAAGTGCAATTCTCGGCTCGGCCGTGGGCGCGGCATTGATGGGCATGAAGCCGATCGTCGAGATCATGTGGGGCGACTTCATGCTGGTGGCGCTGGACCAGATCATCAACCAGGCGGCCAACGTGCGCTACATAACCAACGGGCGATCGGGTGCGCCCATCGTGGTTCGCACCCAGCAGGGAGCAACTCCCGGTTCCTGCGCTCAGCACTCACAGTGCCTGGAGGCGCTGCTGGCGCATATTCCGGGGCTCAGGGTCGCGGTTTCGGCAACCCCCCAGGACGCATACAACATTTTGCGGACCGCGGCAGCCTCGCCTGATCCCTGCATTGTCTTTGAAGCCAGGGGGCTGTATCAGACGCAGGGCTCAGTCACTTTTACCGACGAGATCGAACCGATGGGCAAAGCCCGCCTGCACAGACCCGGGCGGGATGCCTTGATTGTGACCTGGGGAACCATGTTGCCCGTGGCCCTTCAGGCAGCTACACAATTGGCCGAGGGCGGAGTCGATGCCGGCGTCCTTGATCTGCGCTGGCTTTGCCCTCTCGACACAGACGGATTGCGCGATGCGGTCAAGGCTGCGCAAGGAAAAGTCATTGTTCTGCACGAGGCAAACCGAACCGGCGGATTTGGCGCAGAGATCGTTGCGCAACTTCATGAGCTCTTCGCCGGAGAGCTGACGCTTAAAATGGTTCGCGTGGCAACGCCCGACATGAGAATCCCCGCGGCGCCCGTTCTCATGCAGGCCCTGCTTCCGTCGGCGGCCAAAGTCGTGGAGGAAGCCAAGCGGCTGATTGCGAGCTAGCGACCAAACGCCGAATTGCGTAAAGAGGGCAGATGGATTTCCTGGTGCACATGGAGGTTGGCCGCATTGACGGTGAGGAGCGAGAAAAGCAATTGCGGGAAAAGGAAGCAGCGCGTGGCCGTGAGCTTGCAGATCAAGGGATCATGGTGCGTCTTTGGCGCGTGCCGGGACGTCGCGCTAACTGGGGCATATGGAGAGCTGCCGATAGCGACCAGCTTCACAATGCGCTCGCCTCGCTCCCGCTTTTCCCTTATCTGACGATTACGGTGCACCCGCTGGCATCACACCCCAACGATCCGGGTGGACCGCTGACCCGGCTTGACCCGGCATGAGGAAGGATCTGGCTGAGCAATGAAGATGGATGACCTTTACCGGCTGGATGGCAAAGTGGCCCTGGTCACCGGTGGATACGGCGGTATCGGTGAAGCCGTGTGTCGCGGGCTGGCAGCCATGGGCGCGAAGATCGCTATCAGCGGGCACAACGGCGAACGCGCCGCGGCGCTCGCGCAATCGCTCGAGGCAGAAGGTAAAAGCGCGTGGGCCGGCGCCTTTGAAGCCACATCGGTCTCCGCTACCGGGGAAATGGTGGATGGAGCTGCTGCCTACTTCGGCCGGCTCGACATCCTGGTCAACTGCATCGGCTTGAATCGAGAAGAAAAGGCGGAAGAAGTAACTGAGGAGCTGTTCGACTACGTCTGCGATGTAAATCTGAAGAGCGCTATGTTTCAGGCGCAGGCGGCGGCTCGGCACATGATCCACCAGGGAACGGGAGGAAAGCAGGTTCACCTTGGCTCGGTGCGCTCTATGTTGGCGCTGCGCGGCCGAGGCTACGCCGCATACTGCGCAGCCAAGGGCGGCCTCATCACGATGTGCCGGCAGCTTTCAGCCGAATGGGCGCCCCACGGAATCAATGTCAATGTCGTGGCTCCGACATTCGTCCGCACCGAGCAGGTGGGCAAGATGCTGGCGGACAAAACGTTTTATGCCAATCTCGTCAGCCGCATCCCGCTGGGCCGGATTGGCGAGCCCGAAGACGTTATGGCGGCGGTGTTGTTTCTGGTAGCGCCCGCGTCTAACTTCATCACTGGCCAGACACTTTATCTGGACGGTGGTATTACCGTAACCCAATAATTATTTGTAACGACATCGGAGAAGGAACTCGGCATCGTGGCAGAGAAATTAATTGATTTGAGCATGGCGGTACACAACGACATGATCACGTTTCCCCGGGTAGTGCGTCCTGCGTTGGTGATGTATGAAACCTGGCAGGGATTCGCGGAGCGGATCGGGGCAGCCAAGTACGGGGTCGATCACTTGACCGCGCACTACATGATCGTGATCGGCGACCACATCGGCACGCATATGGATTCCCTGCGCCATATGCGCGAAGACGCTCCTGGCCCGGAAGCGGTTCCCCTCCATTACTGCTATGGGGATGGCGTTTGCCTCGACTTCCGGCATCTGCCCAAGGGCGCTGGGATCAGCGTAGAAGACGTCCAGGAAGCGCTTAAGAAGATCAAGTACACGCTGAAGCCTCTGGATATCGTCTTGATCCATACCGGCGCGGGAAAGATTCAGGACAGTGATACTTACCTGACGGACCACGTGGGTATGACCGGCGAGGCAACGAATTGGCTGCTGGATCAGGGCATCAAGATGACCGGCATCGATGCGGTGACTTATGATCCGCCGATCTGGGCCATGTTCGAGCGCAAAAAGTTCTGGGAAGCGCACCGTGTGATGCTCACCCGTGAGTATTACCATCTCGAGAATCTAACCAATCTCGATCAGCTCCCCCCATACGGGTTCAAGCTAAGCTTGTTCCCCATCAAGTGGGTCAACACGACGGGCGCGCCGGTCCGCGCAGTTGCGATCCTCAAGGGCTAGCTTATGCAGTTCCTCTCGATATCGCAGCGCCGCCAGGGTTTCGCGGAAGAAATGTATGCGGGGCTTGCCGAGCAGGAGATGGATAGAGCACGCGAGCTCTATGCGGCGGGGTGGATTCGCCAGATATGGCATCGGGTGGATACTCCCGGCGCCTGCCTGCTGTGGGAAGCGGGCAGCGCGGATGAGATTCATGCGCTGTGGAATACGTTCCCTTTCGCTAAGGCGGGAATGACAGAGATGACGCTGGTTCCGCTCAAACCCTATGGCGGATTTCGCCCGCGCCAGGTTGGCACGGGTTGAATTTGACGTGACCCTTTGCTGTGGAAACGAAGTACCAACCTCTCCCGGAGATAAGCCAATATGCGGCAGATCCCAGGAGAACGGAAGGAGTCAGGCATGATGAAATCGCTCGAACGCCGTAGCTTTCTCAAAACCGCTGTTCTCGGGCTGGGCAGCCTGGCCGTGCCCTCATTCGAAGAGGCCTTCGCCAAAAAAGTATCGGTCAAAAAGATGAGGATCGGCCACACCTGCATTACATGGGGCACATTTCCCCGGCCCGGCGATGACGCCACGCTCGAACCAGCGCTCAAAGACATCTCCGCCGAGGGCTTCTGGACATTTGAGACGTTTCCCGAGGTTTTGGACAACTGGGATAAGCGCGGGCTGCTCACTCCGCTCATCGAGAAATACAAGGTGCCGCTGCGTTCGGGCTATATCACCGGAAACCTCATCGATCCGTCGAAAAGAAAAGATGAAATCGACCGCATCGTGCGCCTGTCCAATGTGGTGAAGAAGTTCAACGGCGGTTTCATTGTCCTGGCGCCGAACAGCGTTAAACGCGATACCTACAACTTCCAGGAACACAAGGCGGACATCATCTCAGCTTTGAACGACTACGCCGCGGCCATCACGGACCTGGGATTGATGACGGGGCTGCATCAGCATACCGGGACCGCTATTGAGGCGCGCGACGAGGTCTACGCCGTCATGGACGCGGTCAACACCAAAAACCTGAAGTTCGCTCCGGACGTAGGCCAGTTGCAAAAAGGCGGAGCCGACGCGGCCAAGGTGGTGAAGGACTATCTACCCCTGGTAAAACACATGCACCTGAAGGATTACAAGGGCTGGCAGTGGTACTCCGGCTACTGTCCGTTGGGCATGGGCCAGGTAGACCTCAAGGCGATTCTGGAAATGATGGAAAGCATCGGCCTGGTCAACGATGTGATGGTGGAACTGGATCCATCGCCTGACGGTCCGATGACTCCGATACAGACAGTGCAAACGACGAAAGCTTATCTCCAAAAATTAGGTTTTACGTTTCGCGCGTAGCCGGGGGATTTCGACTCTATGGGATCACGACGTAATCGGCTGTTCTTCGGCATAGGCGCCGCGAGTGCGCTGTCCGCAGTTGTTCTTTATTTTCCTGTTTTTGGTTTTGTTGGATCCGCTGCCGCCCGATCGCAGAAGGACGCGTATTCGACCTGGAGCAGTTATGCCGGTTCGCCGGACTCCATGAGCTATTCCTCGCTCGACCAGGTAAACAAGAGTAACGTCAAGCAGCTGAAGCTGGCGTGGTTTGTCCCGGCGCCGGGGCCGGCGGGCAGGTTCTCTTTCAATCCTCTGGTGATCGACGGTGTCATGTATATCGTGGGCAAAGATGATGGCGTTTATGCTCTCGATGCGGCGACCGGCAAGCAGATCTGGGCTCATCCGGTGCAAGGAGGGCAACCGACCAATCGCGGCTTCAATCATTGGATCTCAAAGGACGGCAAAGATCGGCGGCTGATTTTTTCTGTCGACGGATATCTGCAGGAACTCGACATGAAGACCGGCGAGCCCATCCTGTCCTTTGGTGACAAAGGCCGGGTGAACCTGCGTGAGGGGCTGGGACGAGATATCGCAAGCTTCACAGAAGTCCAGAGTGGAACCCCGGGCCGCATCTTTGAAAACCTGCTGATTTTAGGCTCCGCACCAGGCGAAGCGTACGGATCCCCTCCAGGAGATATTCGAGCTTACGACGCGCGCACGGGCAAGATGGCCTGGATCTTCCATACCGTCCCCCATCCGGGAGAGTTCGGTTACGATACCTTTCCGCCCGACGCCTGGAAGCGCACCGGCGGAAACAATGCCTGGGGAGAAATCTCGCTGGACGAAAAGCGCGGCATCGCGTACTTCCCTCTCGGCTCTCCTACCTATGACTTATATGGAGCTGACCGAACTGGAACAGACCTTTACGGGGACACTCTCCTGGCGCTCGATGCCCGCACCGGGAAGCGGCGATGGTATTTCCAGCTGGTTCATCACGACCTCTGGGACTACGACCCCACGGCATCACCCAAGCTTCTCACCATAACCCATGACGGCAAGAAAATAGATGTGGTCGCGCAGGCGACGAAATTCGGATACCTGTATGTCTTCGATCGAGTGACCGGCAAGCCTGTATGGCCGATTGAAGAGCGGCCAGTGCCCAAGAGCGACATGCCGAATGAACATTCATGGCCAACCCAGCCGGTGCCTGCCGCCCCGCCCCCGTTTGCACGGCAAAAGTTCACGGTAGATGACATCAATCCCTATCTCGACCCGGAAGAGAAGGCGCGCATCCGCGAGATCGTCCTCAAAGCGAGCAATGACGGTATCTATACGCCGCCCGCATACGGAAGGCAGACGATCGAGATACCAGGCGAAAACGGCGGCGCAAACCAGGGCAGTACGTCTGCCGATCCAACCACCGGTGTGATGTATGTCAAGACTTATGATGCGCCCACGATTCACAACATGACGGAGGCGGCGCCGGTTCAGCACCTGAGCACCACCCAGGGCCCGTTGGAACGGCGAGGCTACGCCCTCTATCAGAAGAATTGCGTAGCCTGCCATGGTCCCAACCGTGAGCGCATCACGTATCCGGCGACGATCAGCTTTGAAAAATTCACGGCTACGTTGCGCGCCGGCAATGGAGTGATGCCCGCCTTTTCCGAAAGCGCACTGAAGCCCGAAGATGTGCTGTCCTTGTCGGCCTACCTGAAAGATCCGGTGGCGGGCGAAGGAAACCCTGAGAATCCGCATGTCAACCCATCGGCTCCTCCTCCTCCCACAGGGCAGACACGCTTTTACGGGCAATTCGGCTTTGTCTTTCGCAGCAAGAGTGGCCTGACAGCATTCAGTCCGCCATGGACCTCGCTGGTTGCTTACGACCTCAACGCTGGAACGATCAAGTGGCGCCGCCCGTTGGGGACGACGCCCGGCCTGGCGGCAAAGGGTATTACCGACACGGGTAGTGCCGCCTTTCCCAGGAACGGTCCAGTGGCAACCGCCGGTGGACTGCTGGTGATCGCCACTGGCCCCGACCGGATGATCCATGCCCTCGACAAGGAAACCGGTGAGACATTATGGGAAACAGAAATTGATGCGAACCCCGACGGAATTCCGGCAATTTACCAGGTAGCCGGCAAAGAGTACCTGGCGTTCTATGCGGCAGCTGCGACCACTCCGGAAAGTATTGTATGGAAGCCGGCCAAACCTGATGCTCAGGGCTACTACGTTTTCGCCTTACCCTCCGCGGGTAAGTAGGTTCTTGCACGACGTGAACTCTTGCAACACTGGCGGCATCGCGGGAAGTGAGCTAAATGAAGCTGGAAGGCAAGGTAGCGTTGATTACGGGAGCTGCCCGCGGAATCGGCCGGGGCATCGCGGAGGTGTTTGCCAGGGAAGGCGCGGATGTCGCCGTGAACGATATCGACACGACGGGGGAAGCCGCGGACAGCATTGTCCAGTGGATCCGATCCCAGGGGCGCCGTTCGATGGCGATTGAGGGGGACGTGTCCAACCGGGCCGCGGTCGAGACCATGATGCAAAAAGTGTGGGAGGAGTTAGGGCCCATCGACGTGCTGGTCAACAATGCCGGCATCGAAACGATCGTTCCCTTTCTCGATTTAACCGACGAGCAGTGGTCCCGTGTTACGGATGTGGACTTGCGCGGTCCCTGGCTGTGCTCCCAGGTGTTTTGCCGCCGCGTGGTTGGGGAAAAGCGCAAGGCCAATATCGTGAATGTGGGATCGGTGCAGGCGGCGAAAATTCTGCCTGGAAGAACACACTATGCTCCGGCAAAACTTGCGCTCGAGGCGCTTACGCGCAACACCTCGGCGGAGATGACTCCACTTGGAATTCGCGTCAATTGCGTCCACCCTGGATTCATCGCCACGGACATGACGGCCTGGATCGTGAAAGACCCGGGTATCTATTCCAGCGTGGTGGCGCAAATTTCCGTTGGCCGGGCGGGCGAACCTCAGGACATCGGACGTGTCGTTGCATTCTTTGCTTCTGAGGAATCCGCCTACATCACCGGCCAGTCCATTCACGCCGACGGCGGATGGATCTTTAAGTAGCTCCGATGGCGGAGACGACAAAGTGATCTTTTGGCGGAGACGACAAAGTGATTTTTTGGCGGTAGACGACAAAGTGATTTTTGATATGGGTTCTCAGATACGGGTTATCGCCCAACACATTAGGTAAAGGCGGGACGAATATGATCAGGCACGCGCATTTCATCGCAATTGCAACTGTGGCGCTTTCGATAACCGCACCAGTTGCCCGAGGAGCGGCGGCTCCGGAGGACTACCCTAACCGATCGGTACGGCCCGATTCCGCACAAATCCGCACCTCCGTCGGCAATCTGATGGGTTGGCGCGTCGGCATTTCTTCAACCGTTTTCCGCACGCTCACCTTCACGGAAGCGGCCGCCATGGCGGATGCCCTGGGGCTGGCCAGCATCGAGGGCAACAGCAATCAGAAAGTGGGTCCGCAACTCGACAAGAACCTCGACTGGAACCTTTCCCCTGCGGAAGTGACGGCCTTGAAGGCCAGGCTGGGCGAGATGCGGCTGAAGATGACGGCCTACCGTGTCGACAACTTCCCCGCTGACCAGGCGGAAGCGAGCAAACTCTTCGCATTCGCCAAAGAGTTGGGGGTGCAAATCATCGTCGTCAAAGCACTGCCATCTTCACCTGCCGCGGTCGACAAGCTGGCTGGCGACAACGGCGTGAACGTGGCCATCGCCGTCGATGGCGATCCGAAGACCGTCATGAGCTCCATCGACGGGCTCAGCCCGCACGTAGGCCTCGCCGTCGATTTTGCCGACTGGATCGAGCATGGCATCAAGCCGGTGGACGGACTGGGCATGATCAAAGACCGCTTGATGGTCGTGCGCATGCGCGATCGGGACCGGCTGGGAGAAAACGGCCGCGACGTGCTGATTGGCACCGGAGTGGCCGACGCGCAAAAGTTTTTCTTCGAGGTAGCCAAGCAGGAACCGCCGCCCCAGGAGCAGCCGGACAAATGTGTGAATTGCGGGCGGCCGTATGGGGGAACCAAGCTGCTGTTCATTGCCCTCGATGTTGACCCCTGGCAGATCAGCATCCCCACGGGACCACAACCGGGAACGACCGGCGGAGTTTTTCGTGAGTTGTGGGAACAGGCTGATGCTTTCGAGAGGGCCGTTCGTCCCGCGATGGGATATCGCGTCGAACAGGATGCCATGATCATTCCACCCACACCGACGACGCGTATCCCAGCCGATGTGAAGGAGAAGATTTTAGCCGCGCTGCCGACAAAGCCGTTGGTCACGCCTCTGAAGCCGAGAAAGCTGCTGGTGGTCGACGTAGCTCCCGCTGGCGCCTACTATCACGACACCGCGGCCCATGCCAACTTCGCCATCCAACAGATGGCGGAGAAGACCGGCGCCTTTCAAGCCATCTTCGACAACGATCTCAACAATCTCAAATATCCGAAGATTCTCGACTACGACGCAGTCTTCATGAACAGCGGCGATGGCCCGGTATTCGCCGATCCCCAGGTAATGAGCGGGTTGATGCGCTTCGTTCGCGAGGGCGGCGGTCTCGCTGGCCTGCACGGAGCCAGCTATGCCTCGCCGGATGTACCGGAGTTCGGCGATTTGATTGGCGCGCAAACCGGCCCTCACCGGGTGGAGAAGGCGACGCTGAAAATTGATGATCCTGACAGCCCGATAACCCGGCAATTTGCTACCAGCCCGCTGACCGCCGATCTGGGAGGAAAAGAATTTGTCTACACGGACGAGTTCTATCACTTCCTGCCGACAGGGCCGTATTCGCGGGAGAAGCTCCACGTGTTAATCAGCATCGACGCTGACAAATCCGATTTGAGCCCCTGGCACGTTCGTCCTGATAAGGACTACGGCCTGGTATGGATCAGGAGCTATGGGGATGGCCGAGTCTTCAACTGCGCGTTCGGACATACACCAACACTGTTCCAGATACCGGCGCTGTCGGAAATGATCTTCAATGCGATCCAATTCGTACTGGGGGACCTGCCAGCCGACACAACGCCCAGTGCGATGCTGGCAAAGAAATAACCGGCACATTCTAGGAAGTCGCAGATTGGGTTTGTGCGGGGCTCGATATACTGCGGTTGGTTTGGGTGGGTGTGTTTGCCTCATTCTGCATGGTGTGGGAGTTGGGAGCGCCGGTGGTGTGATGTGGCAGCGGAACCTTGATGCCGTCCGCGTCTATTTCGTTGGATTCAACATAGAATTTGACGAGATTAGCGGCGCCAAAGCTCGTAGTGATCGCAACATCCGCGGCGTCACGGCCGGTGGCCATGAGAATCCTCCCCAGGCGCGGATAGTTGTGACGGGCATCCAGGTCGATCCATCGCCCTCCGAGAAAGACTTGATACCAGGCGCTGAAATCGCCGATGCCGCTAAATGGCTGCCGGATGTCGCCGATGTAACCTGTGACATAGCGTGCGGGAATATTCATGCAACGAGTCAGCGTGATCGCCAGGTGCTGGAAGTCGCGGCAGACGCCAACTCGCTCGATGAAGACATCCGTGGAGCTTTTTGTGGGCCGCGCGGCGTTGTAATTGAATGCGACCTTGTCGTGCACCCAATCGCGGATTGCTATTGCGCGCTCCCATCCTTGCTGGGTGTCTCCGAACTGACTGTGGGCTATAGCGCCAAATTGGTCAACCTCACAGTAGCGGCTGGGAAGGAGAAACCGCAAAACCTCTGAAGGAAGATCCTCGATGTGCATCTGCTCAGCGTCGGGGTACGCGGCGTCGGGAAATGGGTCAGCTTCGACGATGTTTGATCCGGAAAGCCTGAGGTGGCCGGCAGGCGCAAGAAACCGAGAGCAGCGATTACCGAAAGTGTCGATGTAGTCCGTCGTGGCTACCACAGTGTTGGGCGGAAATGGGATCCCCAGGGATTCAACGAGCAGTTCATTCCCAGAACGCAGGCGCGGCTCGGCGGATGGGTGCAGATGCAGCAGGGCAATCATCGCGGTCGACGCGGGAAGAGTAAATTCAATCACGAATTCGGACAAAATGAGCATCAATTACTCAGATGGCGTTACCGCACCTCGATCCGTCTCTTTCATGGAGAAACAGCTTTCGCCTACCCCACAAAATTGTCGTCCCGACCGAAGTGGAGCGATCTGCGGTTTACTGAACCGGCGATTTTAGCCCCTGAGGGAATGCCGTCTGGCCAACCCTCAACTTTCAGGCAGCAGAATGACGTATGTTATTTCCGACGCACTACGATAGTTTACCGCGTAGTGTCGGTCCCGCTGAGCGGCCTAGTCGCGGTCTGACCTGAGCGGCCTAGTCGCGGTCATCGATTCTGTGCTCACGATCTATCGCATAGATGGGCGCTTAACCGTTTTTGAAGGGGCGGGGCTTTCGGCCCCGCCGTCGAATCGACCAGAAGACCGGCTTCACAGGCTGCGGAAAAAACGCGGTTTTTGTATCAGGGCCCGACTTCAGTCGGGCCGTAAA
>JBARKD010000367.1:0-10193 GCA_049800615.1 Acidobacteriaceae bacterium
CATTGAAGCTCTCAGCCACTGGCGCAAAGTCCATGAACCCGATCTGGATCTGGTCTGCCGTGGTCGCGCCAAAGAAGGCGACCTGCAGCACGCAGCCCGCGCCGCCGGCAGTCGTGAGGTCCACCTGTCCCATGTCGATCGCTTTGAGCGTGGAAGGCCACGTATTGGTAATCGCCGGGGTGACGGTATAAGACCAGCCGCCGCAGTTAGAGAACACCCGTACCTTGGCCGTGTTGCTCGAGGTCGTGGCGTCCTTGAGCGACATATACAGCTCGTACTTGCCGGACACCAGCCGCTGTCCCGGGCCAATCGAGATCGACTGCAGGTTGAACTTATAGGTATTGCAGTAGATCGAGGCCGAGTTATTGCCCACATTGCAGCCGGCGTAGGCATTGGTGACGGGCGAGTTAGCGTCAAACGTCCAGCCCACATTCATGGCTTCCGACTCAAAGCTGAAATTGGTGTCGAATTCCTCCGGCGTGATGAATCCACCTTCTGAACTGGTGAACGGCGCCGTCAGGTTGCCAAAATCAAACGTGGTGTTGGTCTGCGTCGGAATAGGCTCGCGCGTGCTCCCGGTGCCCAGGTTCCCGTAGGGGCCATAGGGCGCTGAGAATGCCTGGCTGGTCGTGCCGGAGAAGCGCGTGAAGTAGCCCCAGTTGATAAACGAATTCGTCCCGTAGGTCGTCCCCTTGGGGTCCGATCCCAGGTTGGTCACATAGTCCGCAGTGTTCCCCGCGCCGAAGTTGAGCGTCGGCGTGCTTGGCGCATTGTTGAAATTCCCGCTGAACCAGTGCTGCTGTGCCCCGCCGATGTAAACCTCGCCGCCGCCGCCCATATGCTGGTCGTAAATCTGGCTGCCGATGGTATCCCATTCCCACTGTGGCATCTTGCCGGCGTGCGGTCCGCTCTCCGGCTCGCAGTAGAGGTTATGGAATTCCGTGTTGCCAATGATCCCGACCACCCCGCCCGTCTGGTCATTGCCCGTGTGGGTGAAGTAGTAGCACGTGTCCGCGCCCAGCTGGCTATTGCTGCTGGTCAGCTCCTGTGAGTAGACGTTGAAGTTCGAGTAAGCATTCTGGCCGCCCGTGGTCATGTTCACCGGGTTGGCTGCCCAGATAGCGACCTGATCCCATGTCGTGCCATCCGCGGTGGGCTGGCCGCTGGCCCAGTTGCCGTTCTCAATCGAGGGCGTACCTTCCGCCAGGCCGTAGAAGTTGAACATCGCCAGGATGCTCTTGAACTTCACCCCATAGGGCGGCGACACAAAGTAGAACGCAGCCGAGTGGTTGACGTTTTCCCAGTTATTGCCGTTGATGTCCGAAGGCCAATAGAAAATCGAAAGGTTCTCAATGGAGGAGTTTGGCCCCCATGCCCCGTAGGCGCCTGCTGTCTTGCCGCTGGCAATGGGGAAAGCAAACACCGCGTTGCCCACGTTCCAGCCGGGGAAGTAACCCGCGTTGGCGGCGGGCGTGGTATCTCCGGAGTTGAGCGTGGGCACGACCGGCCACGGATAAGCCGGCTTGTATTGATTCAGCGGCACGACCGAAGCCCCGGTGTTGTGGTTCGCTCGGGTGGTGCCGTTCTGCGCGCACTGCACGCCATAGAGCGTATTCGCCGGGCTGGGATTCTGGGCATTCGACTTGCCGAAGTAGCTGAACTGCTCGCCGTCGATCTGGATCAGGCCAAAAGGAGCGACGTTCGACTCAAATCCCGCCGCCGGGCTGATCGAGTTCGCGAGCGTGATCGATGTCGGGCACGAGCCGGAGGTAATTGCCGTCGCCAGGTTCTGCACGCTCGACCCGGCGAACCATTCGCTCTGAGCAGTTGTCAGGGGAAGATTCGCCGAGAGAGTGCGCGCCACGGTACCGGCTGAGCAGCTGCCCGAAGTACTGCTCACCGTCGCCGTGAACACCGTGGAAAAGTAGGGAAATACAACCTTTTGGCCCACAGCCGGCGGAGTCTGCGAACTGGGCACGCAAATCACGCCTGAGCCATTGCTCGTAGCCGCCACGCCATTCGACGCGCCAACCATCCACCCTGGAGCCAGCGGATTATTCGCCACTGCGGTCAGCGGAGCAATCGGTCGATACATCGCCTGCTTCGCCGCGCAGGAGGCCTCGACGCATTCCTGCCAGGGCTGGGTAGCATCGATGCGCTGATCGATCTGGAAAGAGAGGTCGTGAATATGCTGTGTTCCCTGGTTGGTGCCGCTGGTAATGCTGGGATCGGGTGCGGCGAACATATCCTCGCCTGGAAAGCCGGTGACAAACGAATTCGGTCCAACGCCGATGATGCTCTGGCCGGCAAGCGTCTGCGTATGGGTAAGGCAGTCGCCCTGGGGAAACATCAGCGTGCCGCCACCGCCGACCGCGCTCATGCCTTGCGCAATGGCTGCGGTGTCATCGTGGCCGATGTCGACGGTGTAAGCGGTCGCCTGGCTGAAGGGAAAGGGCGTGGTGACGGTAGCGTTCAGGCTATCGATGACGGTGGCGATGGTGCTCTCAAACACGGTAGGTGTGCCTGCGACGTTGCCCACGGCAACGATGACGCGCCCCACGAAGCTCTGATCCATCGCGATGCCGCCGATATTGATGGCGGTCGAGCCCTGGGTAAAGACAGCGCCGCGGTTGAGCAGATCGCACTGTGCGCCGAACTCGGTAGCCCCGCGCGCGTTGACCGGCACATCCGTGCGCAGGTCATCGACGTGCACATTGCCGGTGTTGGTGAACGCCTTGCGTCCCACCGAGTTGCTCAGCGTGACCGAGCCATTGTGCGCTTCCGCGGCGGCCACAGCGGAAGCAGGAGAGTAAGTCGAGGTCGCGTAGAAGTTATAGAGGTCGATCGCCGTGGTGTTGGTCGAGTTATTGCCCAGCACATCGTTCTGCAGCGTGCCCAGCGCCCCGGACGTACCGGTAATGTTGACCTTGACATACTGCGTACCGTTCCACTGATACCAGGTGGTTGGGACGGTTGTAATATCTATCAGCCCAAGCGTTGGACCGCCCTTGACCGAACCGATCACGCTTATCGCGGTCGCTCCCGGTGGCAACAGCTGGTAGAAGACGTTGTCCAGAATGACCGTGTTAGATTGCGGCGACGATAGATTGTTGTTGAGTGCCTCTTGTAGTCCACCTGTAGCAGAGGTGAGATAGAACGGTATTTGATGGTTATTTACCGGCGCAATCGTAATCGAACAGGTCACGTTGCTTTCGATGATGCTGGTTGGGGTGACAACTTCGTTCAGTGACGGTTGCGAGTCAACGATCTCGACCGGCGTGCCGACCGTGAAAGCAGGGAAGAAGCTGGCCCCACCCTGGACCCGGCACGAATCCGGTGCAAACGAATTGTAGGTGTTCGGCTGGTAACCAGGAACCCTCCACCTGCCATATTGAGATGCGACGATCTGCCCCTCAATGTTCTGCGCCCTGGTGCAGGAGCAGCAAAGTAGCAGTGAAATGACCGCAAGCAGCTTTTTCATAAGGAATCTAAGAAATTTGTGTGGTAACGATAGCTATTACTAGTTGCGAAAGCACAAAGTGCCGAGGCACTCTGTCGAGTAGGGCGCTTTTCTGTCAGTGAGCCTTCGCTTTTACCAAGCGGTGAGACCGAGGTCAGTAATCATGGGTGAATGCCGATGCAATCGACTTCGGTCAGCGTCGTGTTCGTCGCCATGTTGCTTGTGCCGCTCTGGATGGTCAGCTCAAAAGTCGTGGCTGTCTTGTTCGAGAACATCAGCGCAGTAAGGCCGCCGATCCCTCCAGCGTTTGGCGAGCAGGTCAGTGCATAGTTGCCATCCGCAAATGCTGTGGGCCAGGTAACCGTGAAGCTGCAAACATAAGGAGCGCTGCCGCTCGTACCGGTGCTGCAAATGCCCGTGGTGATGATCAGCGGCTCAATCTGCGAGACCAGCGGCGTGGTGCCATTGCTCGCGGCGTCTATGCGCCCATTGGCGTCAACCGTGATCGTCGGATTGGTATAGTTGCCGGCCGTGACGCCAGTCGCCTCGAGCCCTATCTCGGTGCGCGTCGAACCTGGATTATCCGCAACCGAAAAGTCCGTCGAGAAGTTGAGGAACGGCTCCTGGTTGTAGAGCGAGCCATTGCGCTGCATGTGCTGGTAGTAGACAGCCGGCAGCGATCCGCACGACCCGGGCCCGAAATAGGTGCCATTCGATACCAGGCACTGACCGGCCGTCCCTCCACCGCCGCCGAAGAGGTAACCACCGTTCGTGTTGATATAGCCGTTCTCCACGTCCAGCGGATAAGCCGGAAGGCTCGTGCCCACCCCAAGAGAGCCCACATTGACCAGGTTGTAGCCGCTCAGGTTGAGCAACCCCGAAATGCTCTGCGGCCCATGGTTGAGCGGCTGCGCCAGGATCGGGTTCGGGTAGATCACGACGCCATTCCACAGCGGAGCACCGTTCGAGACGTTGACCGTTCCATTAGCACCGCCGTTAAGCTGCCATGCCTGCGGCCATCCCGGATAGGCGTTGCCGGTTGACGAGATCAGGGACACGTTGTACCCGGAGAAAGGAATGATCGTATCGTTGAATGCAATGGAGCAGATCGTGCCATTCGTCGTCTGCGGGTCCGTGCTGGTGCTCGTCGGCGCCGCCGTCTGGGTGTAAGTCCCGGTTGATCCGGTCGAACTGCCCTGAAGCGTCTCGCCGCCCGAGGTCGTGCCAATGTAAATGCGCATGCCCGCTGCGGCCGCGGGAAAGGAGGCCGGCGGACTGAAGATGAGCGAGCCCGAGCCGATCAGCTGCACCTTCAGTTCCGGACCCACCAGAGTCTCTTGGTTCCCGCTCGTGTAGAAACTGTATTCGATGTAGTAGATACCAGCCGGCATCACCCCTGAGCCGTAGCTGATCGCCGTGATAGCAGCCGCTGCGGGATCGGGCAGACCGACAATTTGTCCGCCGCTGGATGTGAAGCACGATGTAGTGATAGGCACCACGGCTCCGGTGCCCAGCAGCAAACCGGCCTGCTGAAGATTGAAGCTGAGGGTTCCATTCTTGATCGGGAGCCCGGAAGGCCCCATAAGCGTCCCCGTGACGGTTCCCGAGTATGCCGTGGACGAAGCAAAAAGTAGGATTAGCAGCCCTCGTAGGCATCGCATGATTAAAACTCGCCGCCGCCGTGCACCAATTGCATTCCGCAAGTAATCACCTCGCCGAATTGGTTGCGGGTGTAGGTCTTCCTCCATGAACGCGCTTGGCGAAAGGTTGCCATTTTCTTGTGTTTACCCAGCCAAACCAGCTCGCCGGCCTTGACCAATTCGTCTACTTTATTTCTGGAGTAATGGTGGTGGCGTCGGCTGGAACATTTGTGGGACATACCGCCAAAACTGAAAGAACGCGCGTCATCCTCATTGAGGATGCAGACCTTGATAGTCATGCGTAGCCTCTCGCAGTTTAGCCCGAGTGCACTGGCTCGGGGCCGATAAGAAGTAAGCGCTGCGAAGCTTATCTTCTAATCCGTGTGCGTATATAGAGCGCGGTTGTGGTCGAAAGGGACTATCGCTTCCGTGATATTTTCAGCTTCTTCTTCGCGATTGCAATCCGTCCCTTCACCGCGGCCACCGTCGTCTTTAGCACCGCCGCAATCTCGGCGATAGGCATATCCTCTGCGTAGGCCATCTCCAACGCCTCTCGCTGCGCCGGCGTGAGTGCTTGGAGTAGCCTCTCCAGATCAAGCCGCTGTGGCAATGCTTCCAGGCGGGCATCGATCCAACACACATCGTGTGTGTAGCCGTTCTCGTCGAGAGCAACCACCTGGAATCCACCGTTGCCGGGGCGTCGCGAGTTGCGCAGGATTGCCAGGCACCGGTTCAGCGCGATGCGGCTGATCCAGGTCCGGAACTGTGCATTTCCCTCGAATGTGTCTAAGCGGGTAAAAGCGGAAAGAAAAGTCTCCTGGCACATATCATCTAAGTCGTCAGTACGCAGGATCGATCTTCCAATCGCTCGAACATATCGATGATGCTGCTGATAAAGCTCTGCGAAGGCGTTCTGGTCGCCCATTCGCGCCGCAGCAATCAATTGCCACTCATCCATCCGGATTTCCTTTGACACGAGCAGGAGGTGTTACCTCCGGCGGCCGCTAACGGTTGACTTGATGACTCGCCGTGATGGCACAAAAGCACAAACTTCTGCGCTGCCTTCCGAGCTGACAGCCGTGTGTTGGAACAAGGGCCGATCTTCTAACTGCTGAACGTGTTGAACCTGTTTGTGCCCTGTATAGGAGGCTGTGGATGTCGGCGATAAGAGGACCTAGTGGCCTGTCGCAGAGAAGACGTTAGTAAAGCAAATGAATTGTCATCTCGACCGGAGCGTAGCGAAGTGGAGAGATCTGCTGTTTCCTTCCCCAACTCCGATCCTCTCAATCAGTAACGCTTTCTCTGAGACACCCCACTAGGCCGTGAATCTGCCACCAGCTTCACGCAAGGGCCAGGGCAGTGTTATGGGGCCGCATGCGTTCACGCTCTCAATCTGGATCGTCGTCGTATAGTTCGCGCCTCAAGTGTTCAGCCGCAGCAACACGGACGAACTCGATCATCCCTAATGTATCGGCCGCGATTTGACCGCAGCAGTCATAGCTGATCTCGCCGTCTTCCGTGCGCAACACGATCAGGACCTGGGTTACGTCGTCCATGCCTTCCATTTTCGAAATGAGAAACTCGCTCGGACTAGGCTCATCGGCCATACCGCTCTCCTCACTTTCTAACGTCAAAGCGTTTTCGCTACCAACAGGGCTCTGGCGCCTAAAATCTCGAGTGCGTCAATATAAGCCTGACAATAAGGTCGGGCAGTATCGTCGGCGCCCTCCAGGGCCGCCATCACTAAGACATGTTCGTGGGCGCGGCGCAAAAGTCTCAGTCCATTTATTGTGTCGCGTGCACGAGTGTCGAACAGCAGGTACGCCGGCAGGGCAAGCTTGCCGAGAGCAGTTCCGAATGTCATGAGCGGGTCCTCCGTGACGTCTTCGTCGTTCGCGAGTTTTGTGAAGACCGCATGCGCGCGGACCTTTGCACGTCCCACGTGGCCTTGCTTCGATCCAGTGCATCTCGGAGCCAGGCCGGGTTCAGTCCTTCCGCCAGTGCCACTGCCCAGTCATATTGCGACTGCCACTCGTGCGTCCGAGGGTATAAAAAGTTCGCCGCACTCTCGTGTACTTCTTTTTGCAGGCTGTGATAATCCTTAACGGCTGCCAGGATAATCGCGCTGCCTAAACTTCGCCCCCTCAGTGCAATCGGCGAGGCAGGGATGCCCGTAGTCTCCAGATCTACGCCAACTAGCTGCAGATCAAGCTTCATTGCACCCTCCGGAGAAGGGCAGCAGTGCTTCGCGTGACATTATGGGCATAAACAACCGGGTTCAGCTCGTGCGGACCCGGGGGCACGTGAGGAACAACAGTGAAAGAAGTTGCGCTATGTGGAACAACGATGCCTGTTCTGGATCGTTTGCCTGAGGGCTGGTGAAAGTGGATATGCAATTGTCGATTACAAGCTGCACTCAAAGTCTTGGAATGGTCGTGCTATGCCCGTCGCGCCTCATAAATTCCTTTCTACTGGATGCTGTTGGTTTGCCCGTTCTTGGGGGGGGAACACAATCAACATCGCATCCGTCGCGAGGGCGCGCAAGAAGGGGAGGCGAGAATGATGAGGAAAAGGAGGTAGTAATCTCGAAGTTAATGCGGTGGCATAGCTGGTAACTACAGATATCTATCTATTGGGAGCTTCTTAGTTACTTGTAGTTTACTACCCTTAAATCCGCAACATTCTCTTCGCAGGCCCTTGCCCACCTGATCGGCGTGGCCCAAGCTCAGAACAGCTTCACCCCGTGCCGCAACATTTGCTATGAAAGATGCGGCATTTTTCTATGAAATATGAAAGAAGAGCAAGCGGATTTGTTTCGCCCTTTGTCTGTTCCCGCCGTTCGTTCAGTCGACGAGGTCATCCAGGAATTGTCGCATTTCACCGTCGAGCAGCGGTCGCTTGCCTGGTCTCCCGAACCGCCCGTGGAAGCGTGCGGTGCATCGGACTGCCGCGTCGGAGGAGATTGTGGTCTTGACTTCGATCGCAGCTCCCGGCGCAGCCAATGGGGGCTTGCCCGTTATCGTTGGAAACGGGAGCAGAAGAGGAGTTACAACCCATGATTGTTGATCCGGCCATCCTGCATCTTAGCGGTGTTTCGACTTGGCGATGCCGAAGTTGCGGGGTAGGGCCGAATGCGGTTATTCCGAGCCTGCAAGACAGGTTTTGTGTGCCCCGGCCAAATGGAGGTTGTGTTCAAGATAGAGCATCGACCCCTATCGGGCTGTTGCGCCGCGCGCTATGAGCGCCTTGTTTCTGGTTTGGACGCATGAACCTTACCTTGGGAGAGGTCTGTATGGAAGCCAACAGAAACGTTACAGGAAAGCCCAGGCCGGGAGCGGGTAGAGCCAATCAAATACCACGTTGCCCTTAACGTATCCGACCGCCAATCCGGCCGGCGGGGATCCCTCTAAGCTGCTCCCAAGGCGTAGCTCGATTGGCCCGGGCCCACGGACAATGAACAAACCTTGATCGCAAGCGGCGAGACATTTCTATCGTATCGCAACTAGTTTCGTGGAATGTCAGCAGGCCCTTTACGATAGCGGAGTGCGGCGCCGTCTATCATTATGTTCGGTGCCTGAAAATTGTGTGCCCTCCTGCAGCCTTGCGCCCATCAAGTTGAGATACACTTGATGGCGATGACGATCGAAGAAATCCTCTCCCACATTGATGCTGAAATCAACCGCCTAACAGAAGCCCGAGATCTGGTTGCTGGGGCTGCCACAGGAAAAGTATCGCGCAGCCCACGCAAAAGCGGCTTGGCTGCTCCGAAGCCCAGAGCTATTCGCAGCAAGCGGGTTATTTCGCCGGAAGGTAGAGCAAGAATTGCTGCTGCCCAAAAGCTTCGTTGGGCTAAGCAGAAGCGCGTCAAAGACAAGCGCTAGCCACGCTCTATCCGGGCCTTGCGGGTTGCACGAAAGGCCATTCGTGGCGCTGGCGGGCTCGGAGCAGGTAGGTGGCTGTTCCGGTTAGGACAACAACCATGGCGAAAAAGATCTCTCGGGCAAAATGCGGCCGCGAGAACAATATGTAAAGAAAGCCTGCAATCGCTACCAGCGGAGGCAGGGGATAAAGCCATATGCGGAAGGGCCTGTTCAGCCCCGGTTGCGTGTGGCGCAACACCATCACCCCTACCTGTTGCAGCAGAAACTGCAGCAGGATCCGTATCACCACAAGCGCTGCTACTAAGTCCGCAAGCTGCAGCACGCAAAAGATCATTGAGACCCCGGTCAGCATGAGCAGAGAAACGTTGGGAAATCGGTGCCGCGGGTGCACATGGGCAAAAATGCGGAAGTAGTTATCGTCTAGCGCCGCCGCGTACGGAACCCGCGAATAACCCAACAAGAGCGCGTAAACCGAAGCAAATGCTGTCCACACGACCAGTACTGCAACGACCTGTCCGGCCGCACTGCCAGAAACCCGTTGAACAACTACTGCTGCTACCGAGAGCCTTGCGTTCGTTCCAGCTTGTCCAATAAGTTCCTGCCAGGGCATGCTGCCCAGTACGCTCGTGTTCATCAACAGGTACAGCGCCGCTACGAGGCCCACCGACCAGACGATCGCTAAAGGGATGGTCCGCCCCGGATCCCGCACCTCTGCGCCTAGGAAGCATATGTTGTAGGCGCCCCAATAGTCGTATGTGGCGATCAGCAGGGCTGCGCCCAGGCCGGTGAAGAAGTCCCCGGACAGCCGAAACGCCCCGGCCGGAAAGCCGAACGCCAGGTTGGGGTGAAAGTGCAGCAGCCCACTCACGATCACCATCATCATGGTGCCCATCACGCCTACCCACAGCAAGGCGGAAAATCGAGTCACACTCTGTATGTTTCGATAGAGGAGAACCGCGGCTAACAGGCAACACAGCATGGCCACAAAAGTGGAGGGCCCAAGAACGATAGTCAAAGGTAGCGTGTGCACAAACGGAACAGGGATCGGGAGCTGGTAAGAAAAATAAACCCTGCGCAAACCGGGCCAGAGAAAGCCTGCATATTGCGCTAGGCCCACGCTCCCCGATGCAATGGAAAGAGGCGCGCTGAAGCTTAGTTGCCATATGTATAAAAACGAGAGGAAACGTCCTGTTCGCTGCGGCCCATAAATCG
>JBARKD010000368.1:0-3332 GCA_049800615.1 Acidobacteriaceae bacterium
CCGATGCCCTGCACAGCTTTCCGGCCACAAATTATGAACGCAAAATCGAAAAAGTCACAGGCTCTGAGCGCGCCAGATGGAAGAAGCGAGGGTCATTCCATGTAACGTTCGCCTCGGTTTGCGCACCATTCCATCATCAGATCTCCATCAGCAAACGGCGGGTCTTCCGCCGGCCCGCCTTGAGTACATTGACAGCGGATGACGTTTTACAACTTGAACCAGGAGGCCGCGGTGATTGACCTAAGCCAGGTGGGCGCATTTCCCTCTTTCGCTGCTGACGGCGACGCGCAAATTCGTTTTGGCCTCTACCTGCCCGGAATCCAAAAAGCCGGCGGTTTCCGGGTCGTCGTGCGCATCATTCACGCCGCGGACCGTTTCAACCCTTCGGTCAAAACGCAAGATGCCGATCTTGCTTGGACCACGGACGCAGGTCTGGACTTGTGGAGTGCGACTGTCACCCTGGCCACGGGCGGGACCGGCCACGCGGGCGACGAAGGCGATTACCTCTATCGCTACCAGCTGTGGTGGACGAACGCGGCCGGCCAGGACGTTCTGATCACGAACTGGTTTCCCGATCCCTTCGCCCGCTACACAGACATCGGACTCATGTCTTCGACTGTGCTGGCCAAGACACCGACGGCTTTCGCCTGGACCGATGCCGCCTACCGCACTCCCGAGCTCGAGGATCTCATCGTCTATGAATTGCAGGCGGAGGAGTTCAACGACTCCTTCGATGGCGTCGCGGAACGATTGGACTTCCTGGCAAGCCTGGGCGTCAATTGCCTGGAGCTGATGCCGGTAACCAGCAATAAGCTGGACTTCGACTGGGGTTACGGTCCGGTCTACCACTTTTCGCCAAGCGCCCACTTCGGCGGGGCGAACGGTCTCAAGCGACTGGTGAATGCCGCTCATGCGCGCGGCATCGCGATAATTCTCGATGTCGTTTACGAACACGTGGACCCGGCGTTCGCCTATTACGGTGTCTACAACGATCTGGCCAACACGGTCGGAGCTCCGCACCCGGCAAGCCCGCTGACCAAGGGAATGAACGTATGGGGATTCGGGCCGGCCTGCGATTTCACGCAACCGTTCTGCAGAGATTTCTTCGTCAGTGCAAATGAAATGTGGATGGACGAATACCACGTGGACGGCTTCCGTTACGACGAGGTTACGGACCTTTATGTCGGGGCACGCGCCGCCGGGTACCAGGATCTCGCCCAACGTGTTTACGTTTATTCTCTCGGCATCGCGCGGTTTCAGCAGGCCGCCGACTCCTACAGCCGGATCATTCAGTGCGCGGAAACCCTCGGCATCTCCCGCCAGGTGATGAATGAGACTTATACCAATGCCGCATGGACTGACGACCTGCTCAATAAAGTCGAGAACATGATCGTATGGAATTATGTCGATGACAATTTCGCTCACATTCTCGATCCAACGTTTTCCGGCTATCCAAGCTTCCAAACGGTCGTCGATGCTTCCGGCAATGCCGTCCAGCGGCCTGTGGCTCCCTTCCAGTACCTGGAGAGCCACGATCACAGCCAGCTGATTGTCTTTGCGGGAACGAACAGCGATGGCGGGCCCCTCCCCGAAGGCAACCGTGACCTCTTCTATAGGCTCCAGCCCTACGCGATCGCCTTGTACACCTGCCAGGGCATTCCCATGCTCTGGCAGGGACAAGAATGGGCTGATAACTACAACCTTCCTGGCACGGGAGCGGCGCGTGTGCACTTACGCCGGGATACGCACTGGGAATATTTCTACGACCTTGACGGGCAGCCGCTTATCCGCGTCTACCGCCGCCTGGGACAACTGCGGCGTTCCTCGCGAGCCCTGCGGGGAACTCAGTCCTTTTACTACTACCAGCAATCCCACCAGCAAACGCAGATCATCGCCTATCACCGCTATGCCTCGGCAACCTCGACCGGGCCCGAAGAGTGGGCCATGGTCCTGCTGAACTTCGCCGGCAGTGCGGGGCAAATTTCCGTGCCTTTCCCAAAGGCCGGGACGTGGCAGGAGATGCTCGATGCCGATCAGCGGACTTATAACGTGACGGTGCTCGCCGACGGCGCCATTCAGACGATTGTCGTGCCCTCGAATTACGGCATGGTGTTCATCCGGCAAGGTTCCTGAGCTGCCCGAGGGGCACTCGCCCCTCTGCGGTTCGCCTGGAGGCCGTCATTATTGCCCCGGCCCCGGGGCGAGTCATCCGCGGACGATCGGGACTTGGTTCCCACTGATTTAGCATGACAAATATGAAAATGTTCGCCCTGGTGTCGCTTCTTGCCCTGACCGTGCCGGCATTCGCTCAACAACGCAAAGATTTGTACTACGGTCCCACCGGGGACAAGTTGGTTTCGCAGTGCCGCAATATCACCGTGTTAGAACCCGCGAGGAAAGGAAATGCGACGGAGCTCACCCGCTGTCTGGACTACATAACCGGGGTCGTAGATGGGGCGATGATGGCCACCGACAAAAGCCCCACTGAATTCCCCGCATGTATTCCTGCCAAGGCGACCGTAGGAGATTTTGCCCGCGACGTGATGAAATACAGCGACGAACACAAGGAATATAAGAAAAAACAGGCAAATGCCCTGGTAATCACAGCAATCCAGAATAGCTATCCTTGTAGTGCTGCGAATTCTTCCAAATGACGCGACGTCAGGAAAACTCTGCTGCGCATGGTATTTGCTGAGAGCGCCCTGCCTTTTGCTGCAAGTTTTTGGCGGCGGCCTCAGTCCTGACCCGATTACCCTGAAATTCTCCTCAGAGGGGATTACTTTACCTTTTCGGAAATGCCCGTTTTGCCATCTCAGTTCAAGACGCTCTCTACAATTTCGCTGGCCCTTTCGAGGGAATTGAGGCCGGCAATTTCGGTCTGTAGCCGGCGCGCGTTCTCGCGATAGGACGGAGTGCTCATCACGGCAATCACGGAGGCCCTGAGCGCGCCGTTTCCAAGCTTGTCCAGCGGGAGTACGCGACCCGTGCCAGTCCATGCAATACGAGCAGCTACCGCCGGCTGATCGTTGGTAACTGGAATTGCCACCATTGGAACTCCGTACGCCAGCGACTCCAGCGCGGTATTTAACCCAGCGTGTGTGATGGACAGTGATGCGTGCTGGAGCAATTCCAGCTGGGGCGCAAATTTCACAACGATCGGGTCGCCGGGCAGATCAGAAAACTGAAGGGGATCCATATTGCCGCCGAGGGAAATGACGAGCTGCGCTTCAAGGCCGGCACAAGCCTCCGCAATTCTTCGAAAGACCCAACCCAGCCCATTCTGCAGAGTACCCATCGAAGCATAAATCAGCGGGCGTCCATCGATCCTTTCC
>JBARKD010000369.1:0-6439 GCA_049800615.1 Acidobacteriaceae bacterium
CTCGTGCGGCTCTCCTTTAGAGAGAGCCGCATACGTGTCCGTTGGTTGGTGCAGCGTGTAGGAAATCCGGAGTTCGCTCGGAATGACAAAGGGTAGGCTTGCGTTTCAATCGAGTGCAGTGGGTGGAAAATTTTGCCCTCAGCGGCTGAAGCCGATCTTCTATTCAAATTGACGGCGGGGCTGAAGCCCCGCCCCTTCAAGCCAAAAAGTCACAGGCTCTCGGGATGACAAATTTGTGGAGCGAATTAGTCCAAACCTTCGGCGCACGGTCGCCTTGGTCGCCACTAGTGGTCGAAGTGCAGGTGCACTCGGGATCGCCCGTTGTGCGAAGTGACGCGGAAAGCATCCGTCGATCTGCGGAGAATATAGGCGCTGAGAAGCGGCATGGCCTCGAGATCCGATTCGATCGCCTGCAAGGTTGGCGGCTCCTCAGGAAGGCAGATCGGCGGGCCGGTATATTGCACTTCGATGTCAAGATTAAACTCGTCGAACTGCATTTGAATGGAGACGGGCGGAGACACGCTCGTTTTGCTGAGACAAATGATCAGTTCGTGCAGCGACTCCGTCGCCTGAGCAGCAACTTCCGGCCGCATTCCCCATTCCGCACCCTGCATCTCCATAATTTTTTCGATGTCGCTGTCGGCGGCGGCACCGGTTGCGGGGTCGAGCTCAAAGATCTTGCGCCTGGAAGTTCCTATGCGAAGCAGCAGGTTCAAGACAACGACCAGCACGGTACATAGTGCCAGCGGCGAGCTGAAGAGCGGGTTTAGCCATGCGGGCACGCCGGCATACAGTCCGGGCACCATGGCCACGCTCAGGCCGAAGATCAACGCCAGACCGGTTACGAAGATGCGCCGGGCATCGAGCATGCGCGACAGCATGACCTGGATTCCTCCCAGGACCATGAAGCAGGCAACGTAAACAACGACGGCACCCATTACGGGCGCCGGCATGATAGAGAAGACGGCCGCCAGCCTGGGAAAAAAGGCGAGCGCGATACAGATCAATCCAGCGGGCCAGGAGATGATGCGGCTGGTTGCGCCCGTCGCTACGGAGAACCCTACATTGCTGGAAAAAGTAGACTGGCCCAATCCTCCGAGCAGCCCGGACAGCACGGAACAGATAGCACCGGCAAGAATTCCGCCGCTGACCTCTTTCATATCCGTGCGCTTCCACTGGGCATCGTTGATTTTTTCGCAAAAGGTCAGGTCGCCGACGGTCTTGAGGATGGAGCAGACGCTGGCGATCATGAAGGGCAACGTCATGGCGACGCTGAAGTGGTGACCTACCGGCAGCCGAGGGAAGCTAATCAGCGGAACATTCAGAATCTGACGCATCTGATCGGACGCCAGGGTCCGCGTCAGGATGGCAGTCAGGTAGCCCATGGAAAGTCCGATCAGGACGGGATAGAGCCGAAGTTTGCTCCTGGTCAACAAGGTAGGGACAACCATGGCAGCCAGGGTAACGAGGGCCACGAGGACAGCGCGCTCATCCAGGTGTTGGCTGTTTGGCGTGTAGCCCATAAATCGCGGACAGCCAATGCCGACCAAATCAAGTCCCACCATGGCCACGACCAAACCGGTGACTTCCGGAGGAAACAGCTTCTGCAGGCGTTTCATCATGCGGGAGAGCACCGCTTCGAATGTTCCGGAAAACGCCGTCATGCCGAAAACCAGGGGAAGGCCGCCCGCTTTTCCCGCCAGGATGGACGCAGAGATATAGGCGGGGCCGCAGGAAAAGGGACACAAATATCCTGAACCAACAGGGCCTTTGGTTCGAGCCTGCAATATGGTCGCCAGACCGGACGCGATCATCGAAATGCGAATAATGTTGGCCGTATCGAGACTGGAAGCGCCGATGCCGGCAGCCACTACGACGATAAATATCCATCCCACCGACATCACGAAAACATGCTGCAGTCCCATGACGATGGTGAGAGACAGGGGCGGAGCTTCATCGACCGAATACGCCAGATTGGCCGGCTTAACACGCGCAGGGTGCTTCAGGCTTTCCTCTTCTCGCGACGATACTGTTTTCACGCTCTCATGTTCCGTTCCGTTTCGAGGATCTTCGTACCAAGGGACTCCATCTCGTCCTCGAGGATTGGCGACGCCTGCCGCATGAAAGACGATCAGCGTTCGCAGCCAGATGCTGCAAATCGCCGTTCTGTATAGTACTGTCAATCGGAAATGCTGTCGCCAGAAATATCGACCCGGCATGGGGCAAGTCTGAAGCCGTTGCTTCCCTTGTATGCGGTCGTTTTTGCCGGCTTCGCGGGCTATAGCCTGATGATCACGGTGTTCACCCCGATGATCATGGGCAATCACAATTTGCTGCCAGGGACAGACCTGCCGATGAGCAGGCGCGTGATCCTGCTCGGGGTCCTGCTTTGCCTTTATCCGCTGGGCCAATTTGCAGGGTCGCCAGTGCTTGGTTCGCTGTCGGATCGATTTGGGCGCAAGCCCGTACTGATGATCTCGCTGTGTTTCACGACAGCGTGCTACGCCCTGATCGCCGGCGCATTGTATCTCGGGAATTTTCTCCTGTTAGCTTTGGGCTCGCTCCTGGCCGGCCTGGGGGAAGCCAATGTTGTGGCGGCGCAGAGCGCCATCGCCGATGTGGTCACGCCGGAACAGCGCAACCGATTCTTCGGCTACATCTATCTGAGCGCAAGCCTGGCGTACATCGTGGGACCGCTGGTGGGCGGTAAGCTGGCGGACCCCGAGATGGTTTCATGGTTTAACGATGCGACCCCATTTTGGGCGGCCATGATGCTTCTGGCGGTTACCACGGCGGCCACGGCAATTTTCTTTCGGGAAACGAATCCGCTGGAACGACGCCACTCCGTGAGCTTTTCGCAAGCCTTTACGAACCTTGGCAGTGTCCTTTCCGATCGACGCCTGCGCCGGTTCTATTGGCTAAACTTTGCTTTGTATCTTGCGATTTTTGGATTTTTCCGCTGCTATCCGATGTACCTGGTGGCCCGCTTTCATCTGGGCGTGTCGCGGGTCTCAGAGTTCGTGGCGTGGGTAGGCGTGCCCATCGTGATCGCGAACGCCTGGCTTACGGGCTTTCTGGCAGCGCGGTTCAAGACGCGAACCATCACTGTTTGGTCGGCAGCTCTCACCGGCGCTTTCATGATCGCTGTGGTTGTGTTTCACAGCCAACGATCGCTGTGGGGAACGCTGTTTCTGACGTCCGGGGCCCTGGCAATCTGCCTGCCGTCCTGCGCGACTTTGCTGTCGCGGGCGGCGAGCGAGGCGGAGCAGGGACGCGTGATGGGAAACAATCAAGCGCTACAAGTTGGGGCGGAAGCTTTGTCTGGCCTGGTGGGCGGCCTGACAGCCGCTGTGTTCGCAGAACTGCCTTTGATCCTGCTAGGGCTTCTCGCCATGCTGGCTGCGCTGCTGCTCAAGATCCGGCAAGAGCCGGGTTACCGATGACAGCTCAGCAGCAAGCCGAGGTAGTCACAAAGGTGACCGCGGCCCGCCGCCCCCTTCAGGAAGGGACCGCCGAGCGATTCCACTCCGCGGATGAACCTGCCGGCATCCAGTCCTCGAGAAGCCGCGTTGTATTTTCTCCACTGCCCGGGCTACTTCAGGTTGGCTTAACCTTGGTTAGGGGATACTGCGGCTATGCGAGTGCTGCTGGTCGAAGACGAGACACGGCTGGCGGAGAATGTGGCGGCGGCTCTGCGCGAAGGCCCTAACTTCGCAGTCGACTGCGCCGAAGATGGGCTCGCCGGGCTTCATCTCGCTGACAATCGCTGTTATGACCTGCTCATCTTAGACCTGATGCTGCCGGGGCTAGACGGCCCTGGACTGCTGAAGAAAATACGGTCTCGGGGCGATCACACGCCAGTGCTGATCCTGACCGCCAAAAGCGAATCCAACTCGATCATCACCCTGCTGAACGGAGGAGCCGACGACTACCTGACCAAGCCCTTCGACCTGGGAGAATTGATCGCCCGGGCCAAGGCCCTCATCCGCCGCGGCAAGGGTGTCGCCGATCCGGTCATTCGACTCTCGGACCTGCAAGTGAACACCGTGGAGCAGAGCGTCTACCGTTCCGGCCAGCCCGTAGATCTGTCACCGACAGAGTATCGAATTCTCGAGTATCTCATCCACAGGCCGCGGGTTATTGTATCCAAACGTGAGCTGCTGGAACACCTCTACGACTACAACTGGGAACATCACTCCAACGTGATCGAGGCGCACATCTCGAACCTGCGGCGGAAGCTGGAGGCGGCGACAAAAGAGCCGAGTATCGAAACTCTTCGCGGACGAGGGTACCGCCTGCTGTGAAATCCTACTCCATTACGCATCGGCTGATGGTCACCATTCTGCTGGTGGAGATGCTGGCGACGCTGGCGATTTCCGGTGCAGCGATGCTCTATGAGCGCCACGCGCGCTTTCGTTCCTTTGAGGTGATGCTTCATGGCCGTGCCGATTCTCTGCTGGGCGCGGTGCAGGACGCGGAAGATGCGGGCGATAACGTGATGCTCGATGGCACGGAGGCTAACCTACCCTCCGAGGATATCTACCAGGTGCAGGAGGCCAGCGGCCGGATCCTGGGCCGCTCGCTCAACTGGAAGGGCCCCACATCAGACATGCTGGCCACATCGAATGGAAGGCCCTTCCGCCTTTCGCTTCGAGGCAGGCATTATCACGCGCTGCGGATTGACGGCATGCGGGTGGTCGATCCCGGCGATAAAGGGGGAGGTTTTCCCCGTCACGTAGTGATCTATTACGGCTCTCCCATCGATCCTGTCTGGAGAGAGATCTGGAAGACGGTGGGATTTTATGCGGCAACGAGCTTGTGCCTGCTGGCCATTTCAGGCTGGTTGATCTCCTGGATGTTGAATCGAGGCCTGGCCCCGCTACGACAGTTAGCCGCCGAAGCAGCCGGGGTTTCGGTGGATTCCTGGAATTTCGCTCCCCCTCAAGGCGCCCGCAGGATCCGGGAACTGGCGCCGCTTACGATTGCCCTGGAAATGGCATTGTCTGATCTGGAGCGCTCCTTTTTGGCACAAAGGCGATTTGTCAGCGATGCCGCGCATGAGCTCAAGACGGCGGTGGCGGTATTGAAGTCTTCCCTGCAGTTGCTTACTTTGAAGCAACGAACCGCGGTTGAATACGAGCGTGGAATCGAGCGCTGCCAGACGGATTGCGAACGGCTGGAGGACACGGTGGCCAAGATGCTGACGCTGGCGCGGCTGGAAGGAAAAAGCGTGTCCGCGGGCCTGGCCACGGACATGGGGGAGGTACTGGGCAAAGTCGCGCAGAATTTCGCATCGATAGCCGAGCTAAGACGGCTGCGGATTTCGATCGCGGGTGGTCCGGTGAGGATCGAGATTGAGCCGGAGCAATTCGAACTTCTCTGCGGCAACCTGCTATTGAATGCCATACAGCATGGCCGTGGCGGTTCAACCATCCGAGCCATCGTCCAGCAAAATGGGACGGAGGCAGAACTTATCATCGAGGATGACGGTGAGGGCATCGCGGAGGAGGACTTGCCCCATGTGTTCGAGCGATTCTATCGGGGCGACCCCTCCCGCAGCCGGAATACCGGCGGAACGGGCCTAGGCCTGGCGATCTGCAAAGCGATCGCCTCCCGATGGGACGGGACGATCGATATCCGGAGCGCGTTAGGGACCGGAACCAGAGTAAGCGTGCGCTTCCCGGCTGCGCCGCTATCTTCAGGTTCAGTTAAGGTTGCTGTGCGAGATTAGCTTCGGAACGGAGCCGATCATGAGATCGAAGTTTATGCGCATCCTGCCGCTCTTCCCAGTCTTGACCGCGGTCCTCAGCGTGGCCAGTGCGGCCGTGGCACAGAAGCCTTACAGCATCCTGACGCAATGGAAGATTGGCGGTGAAGGCGGTTGGGACTACCTTACTTCCGACCCCAAGGCACATCGTCTTTTTGTAACTCACGGACCGAGGGTGGAAGTGCTGGACAGCGATTCAGGGAAAGTTGTCGGCAGTATCTCCGGGCTCAAGGGCACGCACGGAGTGGCGCTCGATGAAGCGGGGAAATACGGCTATATAAGCGACGGAGGGGCAAACGCGGTGGTGGTGTTCGACCGTGCTTCGCTGGCAACCGTGGCGACCATTCCAGCGGGCAGCAATCCCGATGGAATCGTCTTTGAGCCCAAGACGAAGACGGTATGGGCATTCAACGGTCGCAGCAATAATGCAACTGTAATTGATTCCGCGCAACAGAAAGTCGTGGCGACGGTCGCGCTTTCCGGGAAGCCGGAGTTTCCGGTTGCGGATGGCTCGGGCACAATATTCGCCAACATCGAGAGTGCGAACGAGATTGACCGGTTTAATGCGGAGACAAAAACTATTACCGCAAAATGGCCGATCGAAAACTGCGATTCGCCCTCCGGCCTGGCTATCGATGTTGCGGGCCGGCGGCTTTTTGCGGTGTGTGACGG
>JBARKD010000370.1:0-3719 GCA_049800615.1 Acidobacteriaceae bacterium
AATGACCCACAGATCGCGAGGCGCGGCGCGCAAAGATTCTTCAAGATTAGCGACCACTCGATCCATGACTTTCCCCTGAAACGGGTTAAATAGGTAAAGCACGGTCGGAGTATGCGGAAGTTCAAAGGAGGCTGCATCTCCCCATATGCATTTGATGGCACCGTGCTCCCCTCCCTGCTCTTTGTAGGAGGAAATATTTTCGGTCGCCTGATTAGCCAGAACCTTGGAATATTCGACGCCGGTTATGCTCTTGAATGGGTATTTCGATGCCAGAAGCAGAGCCAGGCCCTTACCTGCTCCAAGGTCGATGAAATCATAGTCGCTAAGCCGCACAGGCAGGCTCCCCACCACCTGCTCAAAGAATGCAGGGTGGGTCGGCGCATATGGCAAACCCCACTTCGCGTTCGGGCTTTGAATGGCAAGTTCCCGCAGCGGGGATTCAAAACTCCCGGCGGCGAAGCGTTGATCAACCACGTTTTCCTCAGCCACATGCTGTTTTTCATCCGCCTTGCGCAGAAACGGGAAAACGCGACCGCCGTAGTGGGTGAGACTTGACTTGGTGCCTTTGAATTGGAATGTTCTTGCCACCTGGAAAAGGCGATTGCGGAGCGTGGGCATCCGGTTCACCTTGCCCTCGAGTACGCTGAGGTCGTCACTTAATTCAAGCATTTTGCAGGATCTCCATAAATAGCGTTCATGGGAGGTACTTTGGCAAGCCCATCCGGCAGGGCGATCGTTAGGGCGTGGCGGGCTAACGGAAGCACCTGCCTGCGCCGGTCATAACTGCATACTGATGGCTGCCCCGCGCAGTGGTGCTGGAGTAAATATCGCGTCCTCCGCGATCCTATCCAGGGCCTGCTGAAGGCGCTGCGCCGTAACTCTGACATTGGGCTCCTGGAAGATGCTGGTATGGTCTCCCGGAGCTTCGAACACTTCCATCTCATCAATGAGGTCCTGCCAACTTCCCGCCGTATCCCACAGTTCGCTTTGCGGTCGATCGGCGGATTGCAGGTAGAGGACGCGGCCCTGGTAAGGAGCCGGAATGTAGCTGAAGTGGGATACGATCAAAGCCTGGTAAAGCTCCTGAACGGATCGACCGTCTGTTTCGCTGGAGCGATAGCTCCGTTCGAACATCCGTTGCTCTCGTATCGCCCGCAGCCCTCCGAGGCGTTGCCTCACCAACTGTCTCCACTGGGAAGGAGAGGAGTTCCGAAAGGCTGATAAGTAGAACATCTCTCTTTCTAAGCGGCGCCTCGACCGTTTATAAAACGGCAGACGTTGTATGTACCCGGGGAGAATTGCGTCTCCCATGACCAACAGAGGAACCTCGTGGCCAAGCTGCCGCAGTTGCTGTGCGCATTCGTAGGCTAGCAGTGACGTCTGGCAGAAGCCGGTGAGCACGTACGCCGGCCGGGGATGCAACTGGCGTAACTTCTTGACGATGTAGGCTGCGAGATCTTCGAGCCTATAGTAAGGGGCTGTGGAGGCCAGCTCTTCCTGACTCAGAACGAAGGACAACACCGGCTGGTTCGCGGATAGATAAGACGCAAGCCGGGGCTGCCAAGGCTCCGGAGCTACCCAGATCAGCGGGATGGCGTCCGGAGCGCCCTTATTGACGACGGCCATATGGGCTATGGCATTACCAGAGAGCAAGTGAGCTAAATATTCGATCGTCGGCGTTTGTATAAATGAGAACAACGCGAGACGAGTTCCGAACGAAGCGCGTACTTTGGCTATCATCCTTACCGCGAGTAACGAATGTCCACCGAGCGAAAAGAAATTATCGCGACGGCCAACACGATCAACCTTCAGCAACTCGGTCCAGATCTCCGCCAACGCTAACTCTGTCTCTCCGGCCGGTGCTTCGTATTGGCAGGAAGCATAAGCGTCCCCGCTGGGGATCGGGAGTGCCTTACGGTCCAACTTTCCATTGACGGTCAAGGGCAGCGACTCGAGACGCACATAAGCAGCAGGGGCCATGTACTCCGGTAGCCGGGCAGAGACATGCATGCGCAAGTTCTCGGCAGTCAGCAAATTTTTGGCCGCGGCGTGACCGTCTGCTACCGTGTAATAGGCGAAGAGGCGCTTCTCGCCGGGTGTATCTTCGCGCGCGATCACCACGGCTTCACGCACACCCGGATATTCAGCCAACCGAGCCTCAATCTCGCCCAGTTCGATTCGAAAGCCTCGGATTTTAACCTGGAAATCGTTACGCCCAAGGAATTCGATGTTGCCGTCCGGCAGCCACCGACCCAGATCACCAGTGCGGTACATGCGTGCTTCTGGCTCTGGTACGAAAGGATCGAGAACAAACTTCGTCGCGGTGAGTTCGGCGCGGTTTAGATAACCGCGCGCCACACCGACCCCACCTATGTAAAGCTCCCCGGCCACGCCTATGGGGACAGGCTCTTTGCGCTCGTCCAAAATGTATACCTTCGCGTTCGCGAGAGGACGTCCAATGGGCGGAGAGCCGGATCGTCCGGGCCGGTAATGATACGAAGTCGCACAGACGGTCGACTCAGTCGGACCGTAGGCGTTGATCAGCCGACGGCCCAGCGCCCAGCGGCTTGCCAGCAAATCTGATAATGCCTCTCCGGCCAGAGCCAGAGTACGCAGAGTTCCGAAATCGGCTTCTTCCGCCACACCGTTGAGTACCGCCGGCGGTAAGGTCGCGTGCGTGATGCCATACTGTGCCACAACTTCGCCGAGCGTCTCACCGGCCAATAGCTTCCCGCGAGGACCAAAATATAGTGAGGCGCCTTGACAGAGGGTCGTCATCACCTCAGACACACAGGCGTCGAAGCTGAACGAGGCGAACTGTAGAACGCGGCTGTCTGATTCGACAGCAAAATCCTTGATCTGCGCAACTGCGAGGTTGCACAAGCCACGGTGTTCACACAGAACTCCCTTGGGCTTGCCTGTAGATCCTGAGGTATAGATAACGTAGGCAAGGTGATTCGGGGACAGGCCAACAGCGCCCGGACTAGGATTGCTATCAGGATAGTTCTGCCACGGAGCATTTACGGCGTCAAGGTGTAGGGCGCGTGGGGTCTTATCCGCTCCGGAGAAGAGACCTGCGAGATGGTTCAATGTAAGGAGGGCAAGCGGTGCGCTGTCCTCGAGCATGAAACGGAGTCGTTCCACGGGGTACGCGGGATCCAGGGGCACATAGGCTCCGCCCGCTTTGAGGATCGCCAGCAAGCCAACGATCATTTCAAATCCACGCTCGACGCAGATTGCCACACATACATCGGGTTTGACACCCAAATGCCGCAGGTAATGCGCAAGCCGGTTAGCGCGCAAATTGAGTTCCGTATAACTAAGCTTTTTTTCTTCATGAACGATTGCTATAGCATCCGGGTTGGCGCGAACCTGCTCTTCAAACAGCTCGTGAATACACTTGTGAGAGGGGAAGTCGACACGCGTGTCGTTCCACCCGAAGAGCACCTGATGCCGCTCCGCCTCCGGCAAGACATTGAGCATGGATACCGGCGTAGAGGGCGCCGACTCCAAAGCCTCGATGAGAGAAGCTAGCGCGGTATGCATGAATTCGCAAATGCGAAGCGCACCGATCGAAGCCGGTGCCTGAGCAACGAATTTTAACTGGTCGCCCAGGTCGTCGACCGAGAGAACAAATGGGTATCCACCGCGCTCATCTACACACCCGTTCTGGACCACGTCCGGTACCTCGGCGGCTATCCTGTACGCCTCCTGAGAGC
>JBARKD010000371.1:0-13456 GCA_049800615.1 Acidobacteriaceae bacterium
GTCATGGAGTCAACCGTGCCGCTCATTCCGGCCAGGGTGACTACGTCGCCCACATTGTATTGATCTTCAATCAGGATCAAAATACCGTTGAGCACATCCTTCACGATGGTCTGAGCAGCCAGACCGATGGCGACGCCCGCGACCCCCGCGCTGGCGAGAAGCGGCGAGAGATTGAAATGAAGAACGCTCTCCATGATCTGGAGAAAAGCCAAAAGGGCCACGATGACCACCCCCGTGGCGCGAATAACCGTGGCCAGGGTGCGGATTTGGGCGCCACGAGCGGGTCCGAGGGTATCG
Organism: Acidobacteriaceae bacterium; assembly: GCA_049800615.1. Lineage (GTDB taxonomy): Bacteria > Acidobacteriota > Terriglobia > Terriglobales > Acidobacteriaceae > PALSA-350. The sequence continues at coordinate 298 of JBARKD010000371.1, forward strand.
CGGTGTTCAGCAATCTTGATAACCCGGCCGGTAATGAAATTGACCAGCAGGATAAGGATCCAGGTGTAGACGGCAATGACCACCAACCGCGGAAGGCCGGTGCGGATAAACTCCTGCACGTCGGAGAGCCACTCCTGGTTTAGCCCACGCAGTAACGAAGTTATTGGCTGGTAGTGACGGAAGACTACGGTAAGGGAGAAAATGGAAGCGTAAACGGTCACCCCATGATGCTACCCGAGCGATGGCTGGTTGCGGCGGTTCTTGGCTTGGCCCTATCGTTGGCCTCGATGGCAGGTAGTGTCTTCGGCCAGCGGCAGAACGGGGCAAAGTCCCCCTCACAGTCGGGAACAAACGCGAGCGGACAGCAGGCTATACCGGCAAAGGCAGTGCCGGATCCCAATGCTCCGCCTCCAGATGATCCACAGGCTCAACCGCCCAAGAAGGATGATGATCTGGCTCCCGAACCGGACGCCGGCGATGGGGAAAATGCGCAAGGCGTCCCAGATCCTAAGTCGGCGCAAACTCAAAATCCCGGAGCGTCTCAGAACGGAAGTGGTTCCAATCCCCCGCCGGCGAAAGCCGCGACCGAAGAAGTTGCTCCAGAAGTGAAATCAGCGACCAGCGCGCCAGGGAAAGACGTTGATTCAAAGGCACCCACGCCCCAAGTCGCCGGATCTGCCAATGCAACGCCCAAAACTCAGGAATCCAAAACTCAGGAATCTGGGAGGCATGGTAAATACGACAAAGAGACCGTCCAGCTGCTGGCTTTGGTCCAGGGACTGAAAACCGATGTCGAGAAAGCTGGATCCAATACTTTGTCACTTGCTGCCTTGCGCAAAGCAGATGAGATCCAGAAGGTGGCCAAAGAGTTGAAGGAAAAGATGAAGGAACAGGGACTGACGGTGGCGAGTAAACCGTGAGCGGTGAGCTTCGTTTCCAAAGGACGTGAGGGAAAAATGAACAGGGCATTCAGAGGCCGGCGGATGGTGAAAGTATCCATCATTGGAGGGCTAAGTTTGGCGGCGAGTTTGGGTTTAGCCGCACCCCAGTTCACGAATCCTAGTAGTCCATATTCGAGCGCAAACCCTCATGACCTGGATCGCTCCCGAACTCCGGATGATCAACCTTTCGTGACCCGTGAGATGCAGGAACGCCAGTTGAAGCGGTTGCGGGAAGAACACCAAAAGCAGATGTTCAGCGATACAGCTGAGTTGCTCAAATTGGCAAATGCATTGAAAGCGGAAGTCGACAAAAGTGATACACCCACTCCTGACGCCCTGAAGGACGTGGATGAGATCGGTAAGCTGGCGAAACGGGTCAGCGAAAGAATCAAGACGCAGTGAATTTTGACGCCTGGACGCTTGAGTCCTTTATTGTCAGGAATTACAACAGAGACAGCTTGACGCAATCTCGTTTGCCCAACGCGCCGACGGGAGAAAGTTTTGTCCTGGTGTATCTATGGCGTTAGTGTGAACCGGAGCAATTCACCATATGCAGGGGGTTCGTCGATCTAGGTATGCAGAAAGTTTTTCTGGGGGTCGATGTAGGTGGGACGAAGACGGCTGTGATCCTTTCAGCGCAGCCGCCGGAGGCTTTGGGACGCATTGAATTCCTCACCCAGCCCGAGCTGGGGCCGGAAACAGCAATCAACTTGATTGTTCAGTCTGCGCGCAGCCTGCTAGCCCAGCATGCTCTAAAAGAACAGTCGATTGCGGCCATTGGTGTTAGTTGCGGCAGCCCGCTGGATCGTGTGCGGGGAATCGTTCAGGCACCCCCAAATCTTTCCACCTGGATCGATTTACCTATTTGCAAAATTCTGGCAGAAGAATTTCATACCACTTGCCGTCTCGAAAATGATGCAAATGCAGGCGCGGTGGCGGAGCATCGATTCGGCGCAGGCAGAGGTACCGAGAATATGGTGTTTCTTACCCTTGGTACGGGCTTGGGTGCAGGCATCATCGCTGGGGGTCGGTTGTACTTGGGCGCCAATGGGGATGCAGGCGAGATCGGTCACGTGCGGCTGAGTCGGACAGGCCCGGTGGGCTATCACAAAGCGGGTTCAATTGAAGGATGGTCCAGCGGGGGCGGCATCGCACAGCTTGCGGTGAGTATGCTAGCAAAGGCGGAAGAGCGCGGACACGTGAGTGTCTTACACGCTCAGCTTGCGCGGGGACTAACGGCGCGGGACATCGGGCTGGCCGCCCATGCAGGAGATGCGGTTGCTCGGAGCATCCTGCGGACATCCGGAGAGCGGCTGGGGCAAGCCCTCGCCATTCTGCTGGATGTGCTGAACCCGGAGCGCATCGTGCTGGGTGGTCTGGCTTGGCGGATGGGCGAGCATTTGCTGGCCCCCATGCGCAAAATGGTCAGCCGCGAGGCGTTGCCACAAACTCTGCGCGCGTGTGCCATCGTCCCCGCCGCACTGGGCGAAAAAATCGGCGATGTGGCCGCAGTTTGCGTAGCAATGGGACTGGAAGACAGGCAAGAGCCACAGGCTAGAATCGAAGCTCGGGAGAACCAATGAACGGAAGATTGGCGGGAAAGACGGCTGTGGTCACGGCCGCGGGACAGGGAATTGGACGAGCAACTGCGATCGCCTTCGCTAAGGAGGGCGCCACGGTCTGGGCGACCGATATTAACCAAACAGCGCTCGAAACGCTCAACGCAGAACATCCGCACATGATCTGCCGCGTGCTCAATGTGCGTAAGCCTGCAGAGATCGATCTGCTCGCGCAGCAAGTTTCGGCGCCAGAGATTTTATTCAACTGTGTCGGCTATGTGCATCACGGCACCATCCTGGACTGCACAGAGGAAGATTGGGAGTTTTCCTTTGATCTTAATGTTCGTTCGATGTATCGCACATGCCGTGCATTTTTGCCCGGAATGTTGCGGGCCGGCCGTGGCAGCATCGTCAATATGTCTTCTATCGCGTCCAGCATCCGCGGAGTACCCAACCGCTTTGTCTATACCAGCTCAAAGGCAGCGGTGGTGGGGTTAACTAAGGCAATTGCTGTCGACTATGTTCAGCATGGGATTCGTTGCAACGCCATTTGTCCGGGGACCGTACAATCACCGTCGCTCGAAGAGCGAATCGCCGCACAAGGCGATGTGGAGAAAGTGCGAAGGGAGTTTGTTGCCCGTCAACCTATGGGCAGGTTGGGCCGGCCGGAGGAGATTGCCGCCCTGGCAGTGTATCTGGCATCTGACGAGTCCGGTTTCACCACGGGGCAGACACACGTCGTCGACGGCGGCTGGAATATCTGACACCCATTGCGATCGAAAGAGGTTTTCCTAAGGCGTAGGAAGCAAACGGGCCAGTTTAAACCGCGGCCCGTTTTGCTTTGGCCCAGCGCCTGCGCTGTGCGGCCGCGATTTTCTTTCTCGCTTCGGCGCTTAAGACGCGCTTAACTTTGACCTTTGGTGCTGCCAAACCGTTCACTGACGCCTTGCTATGGCCGTTGGCCGTTCCCTGCAATAACGCCTTCACCTGCTGTAAACGCGAAATTTCATCGTTGATGTGCTCTAAGATTTCTTTCGTATTCAAAATGCTATTCTCCAGGACGCAAACGTCGTCTCGATAAGAATATCAGATTCCTATTTCAAAGACTGACAGACTTACCGTTAGGGTTGCTGAAAGAATAGCCGTACATCTAAGTAGACCCAAAACGCTTCGATCGAAGTACGTTCCCGTTTGCGGAAAATTTGACTGACCGATCGCCAAACAAGCCCATTCCTTCGCCTTGTCTTGGTGTCGGAGGAGGAGTTAGTTGCCGCTTCCCTAATTCGTTGTTTTCCAGTCTGCAAGGGCTGGCTTCACTACGAGCGACCGCCCAGAGCAACGAGGACTTGTGGAGGCCACTGCACCCTAGAACTGGTCTCATAAATAGACAAATTTCGGAGAGGCCGCGCATGAGACCCGCCCTCGAAGCGGGGCTCAGGGTCCAACCAGAAGCCGCAGACCCATATATGAGACAAGTTCTAGAGCCGAGATAGCCTTCGTTGGCCGATGGAGTACTTGTCGGACGATCTGGAGCATTCTCGTCAAGGCGCCTGTCTGCGGTCGCTTGTGACTATACGAGCAGGGTTGGCCAACCGGTTATGCGTCGGCGTCCGCGGTCAGACAGGGCTGAATCAGCGCTTTCTCGGCGGTGCTACGCAGCGGGTTTTAGACAAAGCTGTAGGAGAACGAGAACACGGCACGAGGCAGTCTGTGGGAATGAGACGCCGGAGTTCGCCCTGTTGCGGATACGCAACAAACAAAGGACTCACACCTGTTCCGAACTCCTGATCCTGGCACCCCCTGTGTGCCAAGCGCTTCAGGCTCGTTCGAATGCCGTTCGGGACCCGACGCAACAAGGAAGGATGCTGAAGAGGAGAACAACCAAGACGCATTCGTAACAATGAAAACTACATAATCCCAAAAGTGTAGGTGAAGTTATTCCGGGGTAACAAAATACTGTTCATGATTATTGCGCAGTGGCCGATAGTGGGCCATACTGCATTCAGTCCCGTCGTAACTATGAGCAATACAGTTATGCTTTGAAGGTAATTCGCTCTATCCAGCTGACCCTTCTTGCCCATGACTCTCCCCCAAAAGAAGTATGGAGATACTATGAGTCCTCATCGGAAACATGGCGGAGGACGTCCTCGTTCCGCCAATTCCATCCTGTACCTTGTCGAGCGTTGGGGTGTATCGGAAAAGACCGCGCGGCGCCTCGCAACCCGAAAGCTGGATGACGATGCCATGGCTGTGCTGGTTCATGAAAGCAAACGCGCCGCGGCGTCGCGCCGGCGTGAGGTTGCCGCCATGGGGAAATACACAGGGGGCATGAGAGCGTTGGGTATGCGTAGCCGCATTCCCGCGGCACACACATGAGGAGACAGTCTGGAAGGTCGCGAAGAACAGAACACGACCGTGCCTTGTCACGACCTGGGCTGGATGTAAGCAAGGCAATGCGGCTGGAATTGACTCGCCGCGTGTGGAAGGGTGATATAAGGTATGCCCGGAAGCTGACGACTTCGCGCACTGTGATTGTGCTCGATTACAAAGGGGCGGAGATAGTGTTTATTTATAGCAACGCAGCCAAGGAAATCGTAAGCTTTCTTCAGTCAGATGCCTTGGAAATCGAGGAGTGGCTGCGTTTGCGAGCCGGGCTGGCGCCGTCAGTTCCGGCCTCTTAGGTGAGGAGGAAGCGAGGCAGTCGGGTAATCGCGTATCTTCCAATTGAAGCGCGCACACGGGGAGCGCAGCGCAAACTGAAGCAATTTGTGGGCAATGCTTATCTGGTGCAGGTCTGATGCTGGTCTGATGCTGGTCTGATGCTGATCTGATGCTGCTCCCGGCGTGATAAGAGACGCAGCACCTGCATGAAGAGGGGAGGTGCCAGAGCCCAATCCCGAGCAGGTAGCTATCGCCGGGCTGGGCGCTCTACGAGGATCGACGGTTCAACCCTTTCTTCGCCGCCTTCCCAATCCGAAGCGCATCGCAGTCGGGATGGGACTCTCTTCTCGATCCAACTCCTCCGCTTTCTGCTGCCAGCGGATTGCGGCGGAGCCGAGGTCGAGTCCACGGACCGCTTCCTGCAGCATTAACTGGCGTGGCGTGGTTGCCTGCTGGACGAACGTATAGAGCGCATACCGAGTCTCGTCTGCGACATCATCGAGCGGGTCGCCGACCATCTTGCGGATGTCTCCCGGCCTTGCATCGTCGTGCATCCGTGTGCGCAGAGACTCAAAAGTTTTGGGGCAGTTGTCGCAGATCTCAAACTCCCGAGTGCGCAGCATACGGTAGAGTAACTGCCATCCTCCCAACCGGTCATTGGATGCCCGCTCGCAGCTTATCTCCCACGGGTCAAAAACTTCGTTGAGTTGGTCGGCTATGGTGTGCCCGTCGCCGATATCCTTGAAGTTGGCTGGATCTAAATAGGCAGCAATGATTCGCCGCGGCTGGCACCCAACATCAGGTTTAACAAACCGCTCTACCACCATTTGCGCCAACTCATACGCGGGCACATGAGGTACAACCAACTCGCCGATCTTGCGGATGCGGCCCTGAGGAAAGTTTGGTTCACCCTCGTCCTCGAGCCGGCTTGAGGGAATGCCCGGAATTTGTGTCTTCGGTTGCACTTCCGCTGGTCCTCGCACGTAGAGTCCAACAGAAGAACAGGATTTCCCGTAGCCATAATCAATCGAGAGGAAGTGGTTGTACCACCATTGCACTCCTGCCTCGGCTAGCGGACGGATGATGCCGACGTGCACAAACGGAAAATAGGCGCCTTCGAGCGTGCACCAACAGCCCCGCTCCATAGCGGCGGCTGCGGCTCCAGCCATCATATGCAGGCGCCGGGAATAATCCTTATCCAGCAGATTGTGATCGGAGAGCCGACCGGGGATGAAGGCTACGGAGAAGGGAATCGGCTCGCTATCGGATGGCCAGCAGCAATCCCGGTAGAGGTGGCCCGGTTGCGCCGCCTGTTGCGGGTTATGCACCGGACAATGGCCACGCAGGAAAAGCGCAAGATGCCATGCGGCTCCAACGTTACCGGGGTTCGAGGTCAGCCGCATGCGCAGCCGAAGACTGGGGTCGGTCGAACTCAACCGGCCGAGGATATTGCGCACCTGCTTTTCGGTGTGCAGCGTAGACTCATCGAAGCCAATGAACGAGTAACGCGGGCCGAGATACTTCCAGACATCGTCATCCGTCTTCATATAGGCGAAACGAATGGTACTCCCCGAGGGAAAGCTCCATGTCCACTTGGGGGAGCCCACGAAGATGCCACCCAACGGGGCATAGAGGCGACGAGTCTTGTCGATCAGGTCCGTCATCTCGACGAAAGAGGAGCGGAAGATGATGGCGCGCAGGTTTGGATTCTCATATTCCTGCACCGCATCCATCAGCAAAGTCTCGGTCTTGAGTGAACCGGCTGAGCCGCCGAAGAGCAGGATGTCCGCTTCAGAATCGAGTGCGGCCTTTTGCGCCGCAGTGGCCGGCATCCAACAGTAATCGCTTTGTTCGCTTTTGCCCTGCGTCATCACGGTCAGCGCCGTCCACTGCTGGAAGAAGCCTTGCCTTTTAACATGGTTCTCTCCATTCAGAGCGGTAGAACTCTTGCGGCTGTGCGGGTCCCTTTGCTTTCACTGCGGGTGTGCGGGACAATTCCTCACACAGAGAATCGAGGGCTTTGAGTTGGCCGACGATGCTACCTTTGGTCGCGTCGGCGTCCAGGTTAGCCAACTCCCAATAGCGAATCAGAATTCTATTTCGATCAAGATCCAGGGGTTTACTTTCCATTTGTCTACTAGCACCTCGCGGTTTGTGTGATGCCTTGCTGCATGAGAAGCAAAGATAAGGTCAAGCGTAGGTTGAAGGCGCAAGGCCCGCGGCTAAGGGTAGAGCCGTGATGCAGACGAGGCAAAGACATCAAGCTGGAAGGCCGCCATCGAAGCTTCGATCAAAAGGTCTCGCGTAGATCTTTGTGACGCACGGTGATGTTTCGGCCGTCCTCGGTACGAACGCGTGCAATGCGCATGTTTGGGTCGACGTACTCGACCCGCGCTAAGGCGCCATCGGACAGCCTGACTCGGGAACCTTTTTGCACGCGGCCTTTTGTCACCACTCCGTTTCTGACATTGAAACGATTCATCGCATCATCGTTAAGCGCCCGTGCAGCGGCCTTCGCCCCCTCTGCGCTTCTTCCTGCTAGTTCAGCGTTGCGCGCCGTCACATAGGCCGGGTGCTCCGCACGATTGGCCTCTAGCACCTCCTCGGGAACAATCTGCAACTCCTCGGAGGCACCGTCGGGCATCTCTACCTGGAGTGAGTCGCTGCGATAGCGAAATTGCGAATCGCCAAGAGCAAACTGATTTTGCTCCTTCAAGACCTTAAAATGTTTCCTTACGGCGGCAACCACAGCATCCCTGGCCTGGGGCGAAGCAACTGCAACCTGGGCTGCGCCGTAGTCGCTCACGGTCTCAGGCGGTTGGCCCTCCTGCTCGATCTTTTGCGCGAGGCGCGCCGAATTCTTGACACTACGGCTTCGCGCCAACCTTGCCCCGGGAATATGGGCGATAGCTAACAGCAAACGCGTGGTGAACTCCGGCATGGCTCTAGTCGCGAGAGCCTGGTTCACTATCGGATTGTTCGTGGATTGCGCGACGCCGCGACGGGAGCTCGGCTTCCTGCTATCCACCGCCGCCTTTTGCGGGGCAAAGCCCAGATCGGCGAGCGAGGGCTTCTGTGGTTCAAAGCCGAGCGGGAGAAGGGGATGAGTCAGCATAAGTAGGGTCCCAAAGGTTGCCCGTGTAGATGCAACCAGCAGAAAAATTGCTCCGAAACCTATTGCTTACGATAGGGTTTCAGCTGAATGAAGGCTGTTCCAAAGGGGTGAACCTATGAAGACGAAATGGATCGCTACTGCAATTTTGGCTTCGGCAATTGCCGCGCCGGCATTTGCCGGGGTTGGCGTTTATATCGGCGTTGCTCCTCCTCCGCTGCGTTACGAGGCTCCACCTCCCACGCCCGGGCCTGGCTATGTTTGGGCCGAAGGATACTGGAACTGGGTGGGCGGCCGCTACGCCTGGGTTCCCGGTGTGTGGCGTAGGCCTCCGTATGCTGGTGCCTACTGGACGCATCCTCATTATGACCACTGCCCCAACGGCTGGGCCTATCACGAGGGCCACTGGGATCACGAAGACCATGGTGATCACCACGATTGGGGACATCACTAAACGATCTGCATCTAGGCCTGGCCCTAAATTGGCTAGGCCTTCGTGTCTCTGGATAACCCTGGCGAGCTCTCAGCTAAAACCTTAAGGCTGCTATCGATTTTCCTGGCTGCATCGAGACTGGCTTTAGGCAGATAGCCAATCTGTCCTTGCGAATACACTTTGACGTACAGCGGATCAGAACTCCGATCGGCGGATGCTCCCGCAACATATCCCGCGAGGCCGCGCCGTAATGGATCGCTTTGCCGGGCCGGAGTGGCCTGCGAAGGCGGTTTTGCTAAGTTACCAGTCAAAGGGGTGGACTCTCCTGGGCCGCTCGCCGGAGCATGGTCGGGGGGAGGAAGCACCAGGCTCTGGGCCTCGGCCGGGGACAGAATCTTCTTGAGCATCCTTCGGATTTCGTCATCCTGTTCTTCTGCCACGATTATGGCCTTCCTGCTCTGCCTAAGCTTCCGGCGAGGCTGCTGCCTACCTCGTCCCAAAAGCTCGGTGTCTTGGCCGCTTGGGTTTCATCGCCAAGGGCGCTGTTAGCCGCGTTCAAAGAACTACCGTAGAGCGCCTGATTGGCGCCGATGGGAACGGCGGATGCTCCCAGCGCAGCCTGGTTGTATCCGGCCTCGCCAGCAATGCGTTGTTGCTGCGCTGATGCCAGTTGGCTCGCCAGGTTGCGTGTGTTCTGCTGTGCCGCGGTTGCTGCGGTCGCTGCATCCGCGGCACTATTCTGCCCTGTGCGCTGGGCCTGGGATTGCAGCGCGCCAGCGAGCGAATTCGCTCCTGCGTCGCTTGTATTGGCCAGGCCGGTATTGATCGTCTGGTCGAAATCGCCGCCCTGGGTATAAGGATTGCCGGAGACGAACTTGGCCAGCTGGTTGTTGTAGTTAGCGATGGCGTCTTCGGTTGAGCCAAGTGCGGACTGGCCATTGCCGAAGTCGGTCGCATTCTCGTTCGACGCGTTGTTGAAGGCTTGGGTGGATTGGCCTCTACTCATGTTTTACCTCTCAAGTCTTTGGCGAAGTGCGCGAGCTCACGATCGACACAGTCGAATCCGGCACGCAGAAGCGGTTTCTGGATGATCTTCTTAAGCCGCCGCGGGACAAAGCACTCCAGCCATCGAAATCCCTGCAGCTTCAGCAAGTAGGTAACGCCTTCGATCTCCCGGCGGCAGAATGCAGTCGCCCTAGCATCGCAGCCCACGAAGCGCAGCTCTGCAATCCGTTCTACATAGACACAGTTTCGAATAACGCCGCTCTCCTCTACGCCCACCAACGCGACGGCAATGGCCGGTCCAAACAGCCAGGGCAGTTCATAGTTTGTTCCTTGCCTGCTCTGGTGTTCGCGATGCAACTGCTGAATGGCCGGCCAGTCCTCACGGGTAGCCAGGCGCAGGGTCACCCGTCTCATTTCACCCTGAGCCCGTGTCTGCCGGCATACACCAGCATCTGCTGCTGCGACGTATTCAGCGCCTCAATAATTCGCCGAACCGCGGCGGCAGGATCTAAAGCGTCGAGGTTGTCTTTCGGATACACCGCTCCACACGCAGGACATGCGTCATGGCCGACAGCTAGCTGGATCAGGTGCCGGTTGCCGCGTTCATCCCGAAGCTCGATGATGTGAAAGCCGCTTGCGGTGTCCACATATTGCTGGTGCAGGCTATACATTGGCATAGAGCCTCCCGCCGTTGTCCCCGGTGGCTCCGCCCCCACCAGCGGATCCGCCGCCGACTCCGCCGGAAGCGGTTACCGTGGGGCTGCTGGAATAGCCGCTGCCTGCGCTGCCGGGCGTGACCTGCGTGACTAGGCCCGCTGAGATCACCGCGACAGCACTGGCTCCGCTCCCCGAGCTATCGGTGATGGTCAGCAGCGGTGCTGCGGTGAGCCCGTTCCCGGGACTGGAGATCTGGTACGCGACAATGGCGCCTCCGGTAACCACAGCGTGAATCACCGGGAGCACGAGTCCGCTGCCGTTGGCAATCACCGAGACCTTGCCAACCGGAACCCAGGAATCGGGAAAGGTTTGCGCTAGCTGCAATTTCAACTGATACTTCTCTCCATCCCAGACCACAAAGCCATTGCTGGAGTAGGGAACATTCATGATGGTGCCTGCGGGGATGACCGTGGAATTGGCGCCCAGAATCGAGGTCCACGCTGTACTTACCCCACCCGGCCCATAGATGCGGATTGTGGCGGTGCTTCCGGCCGCAACCGAGTCCACTGTGGCGTAGTTCGATTGATTGAGCGCCAGATTGCTCGCGGTGGCCGCCGAACTCATTCGGCTTGAGCTTACCGCCCCTGGCTGCACGTAATAGCTGCTCCAGTTTTGCTGGTTATAACTCGAGCGCAGACGCCAGTAGAGCGTCGAGCCAGGGCTCTGGATAACGTAACTGGTGCTGGTGCTTACGGGGTATACCGTAACTCCGGAACTGAAGTTCGCCGCAGCCGAGCTCGAGAGCTCTTGATAGACGGGCGTATTGCCCGCATTCTGGGTTGGGGTGATGGAGATGCTGAAGCGTCCGTTCGCCCCGGTCACCATGAATTGCGAAGGTGCAGGCGCCCCGGTGAAAGCGTTGACCTGTTTGTCGATCCTACTTAGCGGCGCCGTGCCGGTCTGCGCGTAGAGGGATTGTAAAGCCAAATGAATGCCAGTCAGGGTCTCTCGCAGGTCGCTATTTCCCTTGGCCGCCGCATTGATTTGCGCGAGATTGACACTAAGAGCCATCGCCCGTCCTTGCATTGAACAGGGGCCGGGTAAAAAGGCTGCAGTACTTGAGGGCAAACCATGCATTGGGAACCGACCCGTTAGTAAAGCGCATGCGGAAGCGCTCGTTCTGCCCGCGACCGCCCGCGTCGTAGCCTCGCCAGTTCTCCTGAGTCAGCCGGAAGGGCGGCAGTTTGATCTCGCCCGGTCCAGATTCTTGAGAATCGGTATAACTTCTCGCCACCATCACCGATACCAGCATCGCTTCCTCGCCCAGAGCGTTGATACTGACGCCGCCTAGCATCGAGACATTCATCAGATCCTGAGTGCTGGTGGTCTCGTACTGGCAGTTGATCCCGCTACCGTTGTCGTTGTAAATACCGGTGGCGATCATCTGCACGGTGCCGTCAGGGGACGAAGACCCGATCAGAACCTGGGATTGGCGCGCAGACCCAAAGGGCGACGCAGTTGCCGTAAGCGGGCGCTCGCAGCGAATGGCCACGGAGCCGGCAATATCATCCACGCTCCACTTTCGGGCAGAACCCATGGCTACTTCGCGGCCCGCATACTGGCTGAAGTGGATTGGTCCTGAAGTGCCTTCCATATAGTTCATGGTCAGCGTTTGATTCGGTGCGGTCGCATTGCCAATCGGGACGCCGATCCGGATCTCCTTGTTCTCTTCATCGACGCAACACCAAATCAAATGTTCATAATCCCAATTGATGCTCTGCCACAGGTTGGGGATCTCCTTCGTCATGAGCGTCGGCTGGGGTTCGCCGGACGCGTAAGCATAGGCGCCGCTGCGGTGCACAAAGAAGAGGAATTCGCTGGTGACGCATACCGCTCTTGGCCCACAAGGCCCTACACCCTCCCAGCGCTGCTGCACAGACCAGGTGGAGGGGTCCGTGGCCGTGGGCATGATGGTGAATCCGGAGCGCTCTTTTAGAGAGAAAAGCGTTCCCTGAAATTCACGTGCGCAAATGCAACGCTGTCCGTTACCGTTCGCGACCTGGATGGGGCTGGTGTCCCCGTAATAGGACTCCGAGTCAGCGGCCAGGGAAATATAGTGCCCTGATCCATATCCATCCACGCCGGTGAGCACCACGCGGTCAGTCGATGGCGAGTAATATACGTCCACAGCCCGCGGCGGTTGGATGCATCGTAGCCGGTCGGTCATATCGGTGGCTGTCTCGGCCTGCAAAAACTCGTCGGTGAAGTTGAAGAAGGCGGTCGTAGTGGTGTTGTCGCCGATGACCGTTGCAGTCATCGGAATGTTGGCGCTCACCGTGGTTGTGGGGATGTAGAAAAACGGACCCGCGCTCGTGCTGTCGGCCACCGTAAACCCAATGGTGCGGTTGATTATGTTGGATGGTCCGGTCGGGATGTTCGCCATGAACAACTGTTCACCCGGCACATCAACACTGACGGACGTGAAGGCCGTGACTGTGGGGCTTAAGTTCCCATTGCGATTGGTGAAGGCGATGCTGGCATAACGGAGGCCGGTGCCGGAGTCGGGGGCGATGTTGCCCGCTGGGCCTGAGGTTTCGGCCGTGGGCGGAGGGGGCCCGCTGGCGGAGGAGGTGATGGTAGCGGTAGTCAAAGGCTGAAAAGACCCTACGAACGCGTAACTCCCGGTTGTAGGGGCGGGGCTTCCCGTGGGAACGTCTACTTCGTACAGATTTACTCCGGTGATTGTGTACAACGTGGAAGGAATAGGGACCTGTATCGCATCGTCGAGCAC
>JBARKD010000372.1:0-8911 GCA_049800615.1 Acidobacteriaceae bacterium
GTGGGGAGGAGTATTTGGCGACGGAGAGGATCAGAGCCGCGCCATCCGGAAGTTCCATGGTCTTTTGCACCGAACCTTCGCCGAAGGTGCGGTCACCGACCAGGTCGGCCCGTTTGTTTTCGAGTACCGCCGCAGCGACAATTTCTCCCGGCCCCGAGGTACCGTGGTTCACCAGGACCACCAGCGGCGCTCCGGTGATGAATTTAGTCGGGTCCGAGGTGAAAGCCTCGTACGGGTACTTCTGTCCGGAGAGGGTAGCGATGGTACCCGATTGCAGGAAGAAGTTGGCCAGGCGCACGCCCTGCTCTTCATCGCCCTCGGCGACGTCCCGCAGGTCAAGCAGCACTTTTTTGTTCCCGTTCTTCTGCATGGCCTTGAGCCGGCTGGCGATCTCATTGACCCGCTCTTTGTTGAGCACGCCTGGCTTGAGATAGAGGATGCTGCTGCTCTCGTACTCCGCCTGACCAAGAGCAGGCGCCTGCGTCACCACCCGGGTCAGCGTGATCTTATCCGGTTCAGCTTTGCGCGGGCGGACGACAGAGAATGTCACGTCCGTTCCCGGCTTGCCTTCGAGCAGCAGCCGAATCATGACCAGGGACATCTCCCGCGTCGAGTGCCCCTCGATGGCCTCGATGATGTCGCCGTCTTCAAGTTGTTCCTTCGCTGCCGGGCTCCCCGGTTCCACCGAGACGACGGTCGCGTATCCGTAACGCTTTGAGATATTTAGACCAACCTGGGCCACGCCTTGATTGGCGTGGTCCTTGTAGGCGCTGTATTCTTCCGCGGTCAGGTAGCTGGAGTCGGGATCCAGGGACTCAAGCAAACCGTGGAGTGCGCCAACCGTGACCTTCGTCATGTTTGGATCGGACACGTAGTCCGTCTGAACCTTCTTGAGTACCTCGCTGTAGACTTCCATCTCGGCGTAGGCGCCGTCGGACTGCGAGTCTGCCCGCACCCGGCTCGGCCCCATTCCACCGAGAAACACCAGTGCTACCAACAAGATCGAGACACCAAAGACTACGCGTTTGAAGGTTCGGGACATAACACCACTTTGGACCATGGGAATGGTATAGACAAATAATACTACCGGGTTAGACGCAACCGGGCACTGACGGTTTAGCGGCTGACGGGAGTTCCAGTCTGCCACCGCTAAAACCGGCGCCAAAGGGAAAACCACCCCCACAAAGGGTGGCGTTTATTTACTTATTTTTCTTGCACTTGCTGTGGTGGCGGCGAATGGAATCGAACCATCGACCTACGGGTTATGAGTCCGTCGCTCTAACCATCTGAGCTACGCCGCCCTGCGTTGATTCTACAACAGTTGGACGGGTTCTATTACAATCGTCACGGTATGCCTTTCCCGCTCAAAACCTGCGCAATCTGCCACCAGGAATTCGAGCTGAAGCCGGACAAACCCGGTTTCGCAAACCGGTGCCCTTCCTGCAGCGGACCTGAGGAGGTTGAGAACGCAAGCAGCGAACACGTAGACGCCGAGATGACCGAAGCGCGGAAGCGAGCTATGCGCGATCTTCTCTACCGCAAGGACAGCTGAAGCTTGCCCCCGGATGCAGCTGTGCCTGGCCTGCGCATCGTACGCAGCGGTGAGCTCGACAGCAATACTCCGCAGACGCCCGGTATGACGCGTGCCGAGGCGATTTCCTACGCTCGGGTTGGTGCGCAAAAGCTGTGGGCAGGCACAGTGGTCGTCCATCCAAATGCAAGAACAGGACCCCACCACCACGGGGAGCTGGAAACCGTGATCTATATCGTGAGCGGGCGCGCCCGGTTCCGTTGGGGAGAGCACTTGGAATTTGTGGATGAGGCGGGTCCGGGCGACTTTGTTTATGTGCCGCCCTTTGCGCCTCACCAGGAGCTAAACGCCCGCACCGACCAGCCGGTGGAAGCGGTTATCGTTCGCAGCGGACAGGAACCGATCGTGGTCAACCTTGATATTCCGAGCCCGGAGGACGAGAAGGATCTCCGCTCGGAGGGAAGAGGCACTCTGGGACCGGATCCATTTCACTCCAACGGCCGATGAAGATCGTCGCCGTCATTCCTGCTCGTCTGGCCTCCACCCGGCTTCCCGGAAAGGTCCTGCTTCCGATCGCCGGGGTGCCCATGTTGGGGTGGGTCTATCGCGCAGCGTTAGCCTGCCCCCAACTCGACCAAGTCTTGATTGCCACCGACTCGACAGCGATCGTGGCTTATGCGGATTCGCAGGGTTGGCCCAGCCTCATGACTTCCGCCGATCTTTTGAGCGGCACAGACCGCGTTCATGCCGTCTCAGACCTGGTCGATGCCGATATTTACGTCAACATTCAGGGTGACGAGCCTTTGCTGCGCCCGGAACATATCGATGCCCTGCTGCGGCCCTTCGCACTGGCCGCGGCCGAGGTGACTACTCTTTCCACCCCTTGCGCTCCCGCGGAGATCGATAACCCGAACGCGGTGAAAGTGGTGACGGCCAAAGACGGCCGTGCGCTCTATTTTTCCCGCGCGACGATTCCCTTCTCCCGCGGCATCCCCGTGGCCCCGCAAAAGCACCTGGGTCTGTATGCCTACCGAAAAGAGGCCCTGCGCCGCTTCGCGGCGCTGCCGCCTAGCCCGCTCGAATTGTCCGAACGGTTGGAGCAGCTGCGGTTGCTGGAGAACGGAATCAACATTTATGTAGAGACTACCGAGTTCGACACCATCGGCGTCGACACGGAGCAGGACCTGATTGCAGCGGAAAAAATACTGCTTGGGCGAGTGAAGTAGGCTTTAGGAAGAAGAGCGATGCCCTCAGCCGCTAAGGCCGCTCCTCCGCTCGCTTTGACGGCTGGGCCGCCCATGTCCGTTTCGACCGTAAGCGGGTCCAAATGAAAGTACAAACCCCCCGATTGGACTTGTGGCAAGGTTCGGGGCTATTCACGAATGGCCGCGAGTCTGACAAGATAGTTAGACATGCCCAGCGCCACCAACACTTTCGCCGAACGTATCGGCCGCATCGAAATTTCCGCCACCATGGCAGTTACCGCGGAAGCCGCCAGGCTGCGCGCGGAAGGGGCCCAACTGGTGGATTTCGGAGCCGGTGAGCCTCACTTCGCTACCCCGCGCCACATTAAAGACGCGGCTATCGAAGCGATCGAGGCCAATTTCACACGCTACACCGTGGTCGCCGGCATTCCGGAGCTCAGAAAGGCCATCGTCCAGCGCCACGCCTGCGATTTCGGCTCCGATTACACACCTGACGAAACCGTGTTCACCACCGGCGGGAAACAGGCGCTTTTTAACGCCATCCAGGTACTGGTGGATCACGGCGACGAAGTCATTCTGCCCATCCCTTACTGGGTCTCATTCAAGGACATCATCCAATACGCGGGCGGCAAGGTGGTATATCTAGCCACCGCGGAAAAGGACAATTTCCGCATTACCGCGGACGCTGTCGAGCGCGCCATTACCCCACGCACCAAAGCGATTATCCTCAATTCGCCATCGAATCCCGCCGGTTCCGTAATCTCGCCCGTGGACCTGGAACGCATTGTGAAGCTGGCGCATTCACGGGGAATTTTCCTGCTGCTGGACGAATGCTATATCTACCTGCAATACGCGGGCAGGCCCGTTTCCGGGGGCTCTTTTGTCGCGGCCAGGGAACACGTGATTGTACTCGGCTCCCTTTCCAAAACTTATGCCATGACCGGCTGGCGAGCGGGCTTTGCGCTTGGCCCTAAGCCCATCATTGCCGCTATGAGCAAGCTGCAAAGCCAATCCACATCCTCGACGGCCGCCATGGTGCAGAAGGCGGGGATCGCCGCACTGGCCGGTTCCCAGGCCTGCGTGGCTGAGATGCGGGCGGATTACCTGAAACTGCGCGATCGCATCCTCCACGGTCTCCGCGACATCCCCGGCATCGCCTGCACCACGCCGGATGGCGCGTTTTATGTTTACCCTAATGTTTCATCGTTTCTCGGCAAACCGGGTGCCAGGAATACCACCGAACTCGCCTCCCGGCTGTTGCATGAAGCCCATGTAGTCACGGTTCCTGGTGAAGCCTTCGGCACCCAGGAGCACATCCGGCTCTCCTATGCTGTCGCCCACACCGCCGTGGAAGAGGGCGTGACCAGGATGAAGAAATTCTTCGCCAATCTTTCGTAGGAGCGCATGGCAGCTAACGTACAGTTTCGGCCCGTGATCCTGGCCGGCGGGAGCGGAACACGTTTCTGGCCGCGCAGCCGCCGCTGGCGAGCGAAGCAGCTCCTGGTGCTGGATGGCGCCCGGACCATGATCCAAAGCACGGTGGACCGCCTGGGAACGCTGGCCGCTTCCAGCGACCTTTGGGTCATCACCAACGATCTGTTGTCCAAGGCCATTTCTGAGCAGCTGCAGACCATGCTGGGCGAGCAGATTATCTGTGAGCCGTCCTCGCGCAATACCGCACCCGCGGCCGGCCTGGCTGCCTTCCTTATCGAACGGACCGCTCCGGATGCGGTGCTGGGCATCTTTCCCGCCGACCACGTGATCACGGACGAAGAAAAATTTCGGACTACTGTGCAGCAAGCGATTTCCTTGGCCGCGGCGGGGGAAAACATCGTGGTGCTGGGCGTAAAGCCCGTCCGCCCGGAAACGGGATACGGTTACATCGAGACCGGCGAGGCCCTGGAGCAAGGCGTGAAGCGCGTCCGCCGTTTCACCGAGAAGCCCAACCGCGATCGCGCGGAAGAGTTCCTGCTTTCCGGCAAATACTACTGGAACAGCGGTATTTTTCTTTGGAGCGCGCGCACCCTGGCCAATGCCATCCGCGAGCACCTTTCCGAAACCGCGCCGTTTCTGCAGCAGATCGCCGACGCTTACGGAACCCCACAATTCCAGCAGGTATTCCGTGAGGTTTATCCGTTGTGCGAGAACATCAGCATCGACTACGCCGTTCTGGAACCCCGTTCGGCGAAGGGCGAGCATCGTTCCAAACTCTACTGTCTGCCTGCGGATTTCGGGTGGAACGACCTCGGCTCCTGGGAAGCTTTGTATGAACACCAACTGGCCCACGGCAACGCAAAGGACGGCAACGTCACCGAGGCAAAGGACATGTTGTCCCTGGACGCGCACAATAATTACGTCTACAGCCCGGAAAAATTCGTGGCCCTGGTCGGAGTCGACAACCTGGTAGTCGTAGAAACCGAAGACGCCATTCTCATCACCACGCGGGAGCGATCGCAAGATGTGCGCCGGGTGGTGAGTGAGCTGACGGGCAAGCACGACGAATTGCTTTGACTCAGGAAAAGCAAATCAAATTCGGGACCGATGGCTGGCGCGGAATTATCGCCGACGACTTCACTGAAAGCAACGTGCGCCTGGCCGCTGGAGCCATTGCTCATTACGTTCTCGAGCGCGAAGACCCGGCGCGAGGGTTGTGCGTCGCCTACGACACACGTTTCCTTTCCCGGCACTTTGCGGAAATCGTCGCCGAAACAGCCGCCGCGGCCGGCATTCCAGTCAGGCTGGCGGATCGCATTACCCCCACCCCCGCGCTTTCTTATGCCGTGAAGCACCTGCATGCCGCGGGCGGGGTAATGATCACCTCCAGCCACAATCCATATAACTGGAATGGGGTAAAGTACAAAGCCTTCTACGGAGGATCGGGCAGTCCGTCGATCATGACCGCGGTGGAAAGCTATCTGGGACGGGAGTTGGCCCGGGCGTCATCCCCCGCGGCCATCACCGAAACCGATTTTGTCGGCCCCTACATTAAAGCCATCTCCGTATTCGCTGATTTGCAACGAATCGCCGGGGCGCGGCAAAAGTACGCCATCGACTGCATGTACGGCGCCGGCCGTGGCGTGCTCGCCGGCATATTCTCTGCCGTGGGCATTGAGCACGTCGAGATACGCGCCGAGCTGAATCCGCTCTTCCCCGGCATTCAGCCCGAACCGATTCCGCCTCATATCCGCGCCCTGGAGATAGCCGTGCTGGAACACCAGTGCCAGGCGGGCTTTGCCACCGACGGCGACGCAGACCGCATTGGCGCGGTGGACGAGGAGGGCCGCTTCATCGACGCCAACAAAATCTACTGCCTGCTGTTGCAGTGGCTCCTCGAACGGAAGCGCTGGCCGGGAGATGTCGCCCGCGCTTTCAACACCACAAAGATGATCGATCGTATTGCAGCACGTCACGGCCGCAAGGTCTACGAGCATGGCATTGGCTTCAAGCATGTGTGCGCACTGATGCTCGAGAAAGACATCCTTATTGGAGGGGAAGAGTCGGGCAGTATTGGCATAGGCCGGCACCTGCCGGAACGCGATGGGCTGCTCAATGCGCTGCTGCTGGCCAACATCATGGCGGAGGAAGGCCGGAGCCTGGGCTCCCTGGTGGAAGCACTGCAGCGGGAGTATGGCGAGCATCACTATGGCAGGCTCGACCTCCACATTCCAGAGCCGACGAAGCAATCGGCCGTCCGCCGTGCGGCCGCCGGCGTGAGCGAATTTGCCGGCATGCGCGTTTTGCGTCAGGAGACCCTGGACGGAATTAAGTTTTACCTTGAAAATCCGCCCGCGAGCCACCATCCACAGCCGGCGGAGAGTTGGCTGCTGGTGCGTGCCTCAGGCACCGAACCTTTGCTGCGCATTTACGCGGAGAGCGGCTCGCGCGAATCGTTACACGACCTGCTTGAGGCGGGAAGAAACTTTGTCATGGGAGACACGGCGTGAAAGTAAAAACCAAAGGTCTGCTGTTTGATATGGACGGGGTGTTGATCAGCTCTTTGGGATCGGTCGAGCGCAGTTGGCAGACCTGGGCGGAAGGGCATGGCCTGGACGTGAGAGAGACGATCAAGACAGCGCATGGCATGCGAGCCATTGAGACCGTGCGCTCGCTGCGTCCGGATGCCGACCATGAGGCCGAGCTGAAAATTGTCGAAGAGCTGGAGATTGCGGACACAGAGGGTTTGCAGATTCTGGACGGGGTGGTGTCCATTCTGGAATCGCTGCCCCGGAAGTATTGGACGATTGTTACCTCGGCAACAGAACGGCTGGCGCGCAGCCGCCTCTCCTTTGCCGGAATTCCGACGCCGCAACATATTGTGACGGCCGACATGGTGACCAACGGCAAGCCCCACCCTGAGCCTTATATCAAAGGCGCCAGACTCCTCGGTCTGCGGCCGGAGGACTGTATGGTGATCGAAGATTCAACTTCCGGAGCCATGGCCGGCCATGCAGCCGGCTGCAAGGTATTAGCCACCACGTTTTCTCACAACATCGAACAGCTTGCAGCTGCCGACTGGATCGTTGAATCACTGGCCCGCGTGAAGATCGAAATTCTTCCTCAGGATGCGGGCCTGGAACTCGAGTTCATGCCGCTGAAGAGATAGGACAAGTTCTAATGCGAGGAGCTTCTATCTGCCTCATACTCGGGATTTGTGGAACGAACCAGGGCTGCCGCTTGCGCCGTGGTCAGGTCTTGAGGAATCGGTTTGAAGTCGTAGTGGGTTGCGTCCTCGTCTCGAGCCACCGACTTCAGGAGCAGGATTCTTCCGTCCACGTGCACCAGGATTCTGGTATTTTTCCACTGCCCGGGAATAATCATTTGCCGCCTCACCGAGAAGTGGCTTTGAGCATTTACCTTGCCCAGGAGCCCGAAGCCGAACTCCACAGTGTGATTCACATGCGCGTCGATGCGGCATAAGCGGTTGTTATCGTCGTGAATGAACAGCACACCGGACATGGCATGGAGGATCCGGTCCTGAAAGGTCTGCTCTTGGAACTGTGGATTTGGATCGAAGGCGACCCCGGCACAATCGCCATCCGAACCATCCATCCTGAAAACGTACAGCTTCGGGACCTGCTTTAACAGGTTCGCCAAACGGTTTTCGTCTTCTCGCAGCCCCTGCCCTTCGCGGCGGTATTCATCGGGATGATTCACAATATTGGTAAGGCGGTTTCCTTCGCTGGTCAGCGCTGCGCCGGAAAGCGGTTTGCCGTCGATAGCCAGGAGACGGCGAATGCGTCCGTCGCTGGTTTCCACCACCAGCTCATCCCATAAGTGACCGCCCGTGCGAATGGAGCGCTCCTTCGAGCGATACATAAAATGTTGCCGCTCGCCGCGCGCCGCCCCCTCCACTTCCTCCATCTGCTTGACCAACTGGTTGGCGCGCTGTGCGTCCTGCGCCGGCAATCGCGAAAGCCCCAGCACGAAAAAGACAAATATGGCGGCTCGCTTACGCCGCGCATCGCAGCAGATTCTCATCCCTTGAGCCAGGTTCAGACCTCACTGCTGCTTGCGTGTAGACGCAACGTTAACACTCCATTCACCTTGAGTAGTCGCCACCGGGGACAATCTCATGGTTGGATGCTTCGGGCTGAAACCAGCCTCGGCAAAATGCGAGTCATCCAGCATATCCAAAGTCAAATGGCGATCGTGTATTCCCGCCTGTACGCTTCCTGATGCGACCATGCCAACCGGGGTTTGCTCAA
Source organism: Acidobacteriaceae bacterium (assembly GCA_049800615.1). Classification (GTDB taxonomy): domain Bacteria; phylum Acidobacteriota; class Terriglobia; order Terriglobales; family Acidobacteriaceae; genus PALSA-350. The sequence goes on from JBARKD010000372.1 coordinate 8,442, forward strand.
AACCAACCGTAGAGGTCCAGCATACAGGCGGTGGCACAAAACGCCCGGCATAGGGACGGTTTCCCTCCGCGGTTAAGGAGCAATTCTTACATCTCTTTGGCATGGCGTAAGGATTTCCGTTGACACAACATCTTAAGATATTAAGACTCAGAGGAGCCTCGGATTGCAAGGGGCAAAATTACCGGGATGAGAGTTCTGAATGAATCCCGACGAAGACGACATTCCGGCAGCTTACTTGCTGTACACCGTCGCCGCCATGGTTGCGATCGCGGTCACGGCGGGCGGCATTTTTTTCCTGCTGCTGCGCTGAGAACCTGTGACTCTTTTGTTTTGAAGGGGCGGGGCTACAGCCCCGCCCCTTCAAGATGAAATGACAATTCTGTGGGTGATCAGGAAACTGCAGATTCCTCGGCTGCGCTCGGAATGACAAAGGAGAGGCTTGCGTCTCAATTTAAGAGCATCGGCTGGAT
>JBARKD010000373.1:0-10917 GCA_049800615.1 Acidobacteriaceae bacterium
ATGACCCACAGCGCCAAGGCGATATGCCCATTGACGATTTGCAATTATCGGACGCGAGCCCGGGAGTCATCGCCGGTCTTTGTGGCTTCCCGTCGGAGGACAGATTTTTGCTCTAGCCTGGTTGCGCTTTCTGGATCGTGAGACGGCAAATACACCACCGTTTGTTCCTCGGCGAAAGCGAGGATCTGGCTCAGTGTCTTGCTGGCGACGGCTAAATCGGGGCTCACCCCGTCCACCTTTCCTTCCAGGAGAAGACCCTCAGTGTAGCTGGTGTCGCCCGCGAGAAAGAACGATGGCGTGCCGCATACCAACACCGACACGTGATGCGGCGTATGTCCCGGTGTCGGAACGATGAGCACATCGCGTTTGCTGGTGAGAGACATGCTTTGTAGAAATGGGCCGACGGGACGATCGTCGAAGCGTACGAATTCGGGTTGCCACCACTTAGGCCACCGATGAGGCAAGTAGCCTTGTACTTTCCCTGTAAATCCGCTTGCCCTGGCTAATTCTCCTCTGGAAACCCAGGTTCTGCTTCCCGTGACGTGAACCAACCCTCCGGCGTGGTCTGTATGTAAATGTGTTAGCACGACTTGGCGCACGTCTCTGGGGCGCATCCCAAGGGTCAGAAGTTGCGGACCAAGCTCTTCATCAGGGTGGACAGAAAATCGGACTGCGCGCCGGTAAAACGGATGCCAGGACGGATGGTAGCCGTTCTGATGGACACGAGAGGTTTCCCCGGTGTCAACCACAATGATTCCTTCTTCAGGCTCGATGACCCAGGAGTAAATCGGCAGCCACTCTGACCAGTCCTGGTCAAGGAGCATATGCGCTGTCCGAGTGAGCCCTGTTCCTCGCGAGCTCATCTGGGCACGTCTTACCTGTACAAGGCCAGTGCGGATTGCGTGAATCTTTGGCATCTACTTCTCCCCCCATCAGTCTGTGAACTCTTCTCCGAAAGCGTTCCGTCTGACCCTGATCCGCTTGTCCCTCATCGGTTGTTAAATTCGATCGGATTTGCATGAAATAGCTTGCCTGAAACGCTTCCAATCATCGATAGTTCAACCGCAAGATGGATAGCGCCGTTCGCGTTTTGAACCGATGCTCCCCCGGCAGCAAGCCGTCCATCGGGAGAAGCTCATGAAACATGCGTGCGGCATTCTGGCGATCCTCGTTCTTCTAACCTCCCCAACTATCTCAGGTGCGCAGGCCTCGACCGCCGGAACGGCAATTCCTACAGTCGCAGCCGGCAGCCAGCCAATGCCGGGCGGGCAGCCTCGGCCCAACATCCTGTTCATCATCATGGACGACGTTGGCATCGACCAGATGCAAATCTTCGGCTATGGAGGGGGTACCCCTCCCCTCACGCCGAACATCAATGCGATCGCCCACGCCGGAGTGCGCTTCCGCAACGTCTGGTCCATGCCAGAGTGCTCTCCCAGCCGTGCTGTCTTCTTCGAAGGCCGCTATCCCCTCCGGACCAATGTCAGCAGCGCGATCCTCAGCGACGATCTGGCCAACTCCCAGGTGTCCCCGTTCGAGGCCACCACTCCGAAGTTGCTAAAGAAGGTCGGATATCTGAATGGCCTGTTCGGCAAGTTTCATCTCGCCGGCCCGGACAACAATCCATTTAGAAGTGGGACACCGCACGCGCTGGGTTGGGACTACTTCGACGGCTTCCTCGAAGGAGCGCCCTATCCCATCGATACTACGATTGGAGGACAGGTCTCGGATCCCAACTTATACACCTGCGGGTTCATCCCGAACAAAAGCGCCGGGGGTGCTGACTCTGGAGCCTGCCGCCATCGAGATCTCACGTGCAATGACATGATGAAAGATGCTGCCCACCCAACCCCGGGGTTCAGTTGCCTGCAAGACGGCGGCCTCTTTGTTCCCGGCGACACCTGCAAATCCCCTGCGCCGAGCAATCTCAACTTTAAGATTCCCAATGCTTACTACGTTTGGAACAGGGTGATCAACGAGGAGGATGGCACCATAATTCCAAGGGATCCGAATGAAATGCGATTAGAAAGAGGATACGTGTCCGATGCCACGACCGCCTCTGCCGCGGACTGGATCCAGCAGCAAGACACCGCCGGGCAACCATGGATGGCTACGGTTGCCTACGCCGCCAATCACACCCCTTATCAGCAGCCTCCCAGGGACCTGCTGCCGGCGGCTGCTCCAGATATTTCCGGACTTTCCTGCACCGGGACGACGATGGCAAACGTGGCTGCCACCCGGGTCATCAGCAACCAGATGATCGAAGCCATGGACACAGAGATCGGCCAGCTGCTGGTCGGGACGGGCCTGGCGTCTACGAATCGCGATGGCAGCCTGAACTATGAGCCCGAGAAAACCAATACGATGGTGATCATCATCGGCGACAACGGCACCTTTGCTTCGTCCGTCAAAGTACCCTTTGATGCCAATCGAGCGAAGGCCTATGTGTACCAGACAGGTGTGTGGGTGCCCCTGATCGTCGCCGGACCGCTGGTAGCCTCTCCTGACCGTGAAGTGAAACACATGGTCAACATCGCGGATTTGTTTCAACTGTTCGGTGAGATCGCCGGTATCGACGTGCATCAGGCTGTTCCCAAATCTCACATCCTGGATTCACAGACCATGCTGCCGTATTTGACGGACCCGAATCATCCCAGCATCCGGAAAACGAACTTCGCGCAAACCTCCAGCAACATCCATATTGGAACGCCCGCTCCTTGTGTCATATCGCTGACCGGCCAACCCACCTGCGTGCAGCTCTTCAACAACCAGGCGATTTGTATTTCCGAGGGAGGTACTTGGTACGGCGACGGGGCCCCCACTCAATACGGCTCCTGCTGCGCAGTGCAGCGTTCGGGCATATACATAGATCCGGATAGTAATCCCGACGGAACACTTACGCTGCTTCCGGTGGATCAGGTTGCCACACGTAACGACGACTTTAAGCTCGTGAGGAAGCACGTAACGAGGTGTGCGGCCACTGACGACGGTCCGGACCTCACTGTGCCCCAGGCGGAGCTTTACCGTATCAACGAGAAGGCTCCGCTTCCTAAAATAGACAAGGACGGGGATAGTCTGTGCGGCGAAGCATGTCCGGCCGGCCTGAAAGGCGTTCCACTTCAAAACTACAATGCGCTGGCTGCCTCTATGGATGCCACTCTTGGCTCTGAACCATCATGTCCCGGGGATGGCAATGAGGATAAGCGGGTGAACGCCAAGGATGTTGCGGATTGGTATTTCTTCTCCGTACACGACGGTGGGTCGAGCTGGTATGACTTCGATCACAACGGGGTGACCGACAAAGCAGATCTGCAGGTCATCACCAGTTACCTCGGAACGAATTGCTTGAAGAAGTAAGTTGGAGTCGGCGCGAGACTCGAGGCTGCTGCCATGTTTTGAGCTGCGAGTCTCCGCCCAACTTTTCGTGGAAGCGATGCCTCCGGGGAGACAAGACACACTCATGCTAATGGATTCAGCCTTCGTAAGTGCACGTTCCAAGCGGCCATCGCAATGGCTCTCTGTCCTCCACCTGCTTTTATTTGCTCTATCGCCGGCGTTGCTCTTTGCGGGCGGGCCTGCACCTGCTCCTGCGGGGATGGTCTGGATTCCTGCCGGCGAATTTTGGATGGGCAGTGATAAAGCGGAGTTCCCCGATGCTCGTCCCTGGCATCGCGTTCAGCTAAGCGGCTACTGGATCGACAAGTCGCTCGTCACCAATGCGCAGTTCGCCCGTTTTGTCGCGGCAACCCACTACGTCACGGTCGCGGAGCGTAAGCCGCGCGCGGAAGATTTTCCGAACGCTTTACCGGAGCTTCTGGTCGCAGGCTCCGTCGTTTTCACCCCACCCACGCATCCTGTTCCCCTGGACAACAGTATGCAATGGTGGAGCTATGTAGCAGGCGCGAATTGGAGGCACCCGCAAGGTCCGGCGAGTGACATCAAGGGCCTCGCGATGCATCCGGTCGTCCAGATTGCCTACGAGGACGCGGAGGCCTACGCGAAATGGGCCGGCAAACGCTTGCCCACCGAAGCAGAATTCGAATATGCGGAACGAGGCGGCCTTGATCGTAAACCGTATGCCTGGGGAGGCGACCTTACGCCGGGGGGCAAGTATATGGCTAATACCTTCCAAGGGCACTTCCCCGAAAAGAACACGGCTGCGGATGGTTATGTTGGCACTTCTCCGGTCGGGTCATATAAGCCGAACGGCTATGGCCTGTACGACATGTCAGGAAATGTTTGGGAGTGGACTTCGGACTGGTATCGCCCGGATTACTACCAGAGCCTTGCGAGCAGCGGGCCGGTTGCAATCAATCCCAAGGGACCGGCCGACAGCTTTGATCCGTCCGAACCTGGTGTGCCCAAGAGGGTTCACCGCGGTGGCTCCTTTCTGTGCACTGACCAATACTGTTCCCGCTACATGGTAGGTGGCCGCGGCAAGGGAGAACCCAGTACCGGTACCAACCACCTCGGATTTCGTCTGGTGGAGGACTCTGCGCTTCCTGTCGCCTCTCAGAGAACGGTGCCCTCGAAATAGGTTTCACTCGGACATCCAATAACACAACCGCCAGACAGGGGCTTTCGCATCGAACAGATTCGCGATAATTGCCAATAGCCCCGAACATGCCCCCGGGTCTACGAAACATTGATGGACGGCCCGGGTCGCCGGCAACTGATCGCTGATCCTCTTCTACCCATCCACTGGCGTGCCAACAGCGCATAGCTCAATTCCGCTCGTGCGTCACGGGGCGATCAATGGTGGAGCGAGTCTGTAGAGAGTATCTGGAGTCATGGCAAACTTCTCTATTTCACCATCGCTCTGACCAGCAACCGCCGCCAGACTGCATCCTGCAAAAGTCGATTCATCCAAAAAAATGGACCGGGTTTGGCGAGGTAACGTAACCGATTGCCCGGATCGTTCGCAGCACGGAAAATTACTTTCGCAACCTCCTCTGGCTTCGATCCCGCAGAGTTACTTTTCGTAAATACCGCCAAAAATTTGTCCATGCTTGCTTGATAAGGGTCACTCACCGCCGTTTGCTTGCTGCCCTTGCCGAATTCGGTACTGATACTGCCGGGTTCGATCATTTCCGCAGAGTTTCAGTTACAGGCCTGCCGCGATAAATCGTTTGCCAAGACCTATGCCAAGCTGCATCGCACTCACCGGGACACCATGGCTGGCCTGATAACCAAACTATTCGCGAAGCTTAACCGCACTCCATCCTCTGCTCCGAAAGATCTTGCCGACATCATCATGGCGCTGACAACCGGTCTCTCGTTACAAGGAGCGAGTATGCAGGGAACTCCGCATAAGAGATTCGTTACGGAGGCGATCCTTCTCGTTCTCGGTCTCGATCACTTGCAGACGTAGCGTTGGTTCGCCGGAGTGTCAAAGCAGTCCGCTACGCCGCAGCAGGCGGTCCGAACCAGATGGTTAGCGCGCCAGTGAGGTCCGGTTGGGATCGGTCTCCCACCCAAGCCACGTATCCGTCCGGCCGAACCAGGACCGCAGCGGGAGCAGGAACCGCTCCGATCGCCGGAAGGTCCCAGGTACCTGCGTATTCAGCGTCGATCCACTGAACGCGATCTGACCAGGGAGCGATGTCGAAGGCACGGCGTTCACCGAGATTGACCAAAGCAGGCCGGGCACCGTGCAGCAGGCTGTAAACCCGCAGCGGGCCGTTGGCCGTGGCCAGGTCGAGGTCAGGCATGCGACGGCCGACCAGCGGATGCCCCTCGCCGAGACCGTAACGGATACCAAGGCCAGACATCTCGGCAGCGATCTGTTTGCGTGGCTCCTCCGCTCCAAGCAGCTCCAATACAATTTCACGCAAGGCTTCCGTGCGATCATCAGTACGTTGCAATGCGACCTGTGCCATTGTCGTGCGCAACACGCGGGCCGCAACCGGATGCCGCTCTATGTGATAAGTATCGAGCAAGCCTTCAGGTGATATTCCTTTCACCACCTGGGCCAACTTCCAACCCAGATTCACTGCATCCTGCACACCAGTGTTGAGGCCTTGTCCGCCCACCGGGGAATGCACATGTGCGGCATCGCCCGCCAGGATAACCCGGCCCTTGCGGTAAGCCGCCGCCTGCCGCGACATGTCGGTGAACCTGGAAATCCAGGTTAGACTATGGATTCCGAAATCTGTTCCGCATGCAGCAATGAGTGCTTCGCTGAGATCGCGTAGCGTGGGCTCGGTCGTGGCGCCGACATTCTTTTCAGTCACCATGACGCCTATGGGACCTTCGCTGGCAAAGACTATCTTGCCGTCGCGAATTTCGTATTCCTCCCTGCCGAAGGCATGGATTCCAAGTGCTGTGCGATGGATGCCGAGTGGCGGCTCCTCCGCCATCTCAGCCTCGGCGAGAATGCTGCTGGTCGTCGCATCCCATCCTCGAAACTCAATGCCCGCGACTTTGCGGACCCGACTGTGGCCTCCATCGCACCCGACGAGATAGCGTGCCCGCAGCGACGCACCATCGGACAGTTCGATGGTGACGCCAGTGTCGTCCTGCGCGAAGGATGTTAACTCGCGGCTGCGATAAGTCGGCACCGCCAGTTCGCTGACCCACCCAGCGAGAATGCGCTCAATATGCTTTTGCCTCAGGCCCAACCCGTAGTTGTGCCGGGTCGGAAAGCCGCTGATGTCTAAACGCATGGCCGCGAATCCCGCGACTTGGGCTATTTGTCCTTTCGCGAGAAACCGGTCCACGATTCCGCGCTGATCGAAAACCTCGAGAGTGCGTGAGCTCAATCCGCCAGCACGCGAACCGGCAAGCTCCTGGTTAGCGCGGCGTTCAACGATAGCTACGTCGACGCCTGCCAACGCCAACTCGCCTGCCAGCATTAGGCCCGTTGGACCTCCTCCAGCAATCACAACTGCATGCTCTTTCATCGTGCCTCCCTGTAGTTTCTTCCGCTTCACAGGCTGCGGAAAAACGCGCCGAAGCAACGAGCGAGGCGCTAGATAATGTGTCCCTGCCTAGACAAGTGGCTACGCCTGGTAGGCTTGCCGAGCCGCTGCGTTGTTTTGCCGCAGCCTGTTCAGCCGATGATGATGCAGCATGGCCCGTATCTTGCCGCAAGCCCCCCGGTGCGTAATAATCTAGAGGTGGGAGGAGAGGAATACTCTCCGTTCGTTTTTCCGCGATGGCGAGACAAAGGGTAAGACAATCGCACCCGAGGTGTTTTTCAGGCCCAGGCGAACTCTGAACTCAACGCCGGACTCCCATAAGCAGATAGTCCATTGGGAAATCCGGCGCCACTCCCTGCTTTCGAGTGAGCGTTGCCAGTTGTGCGTAGTGGCGGACTGAGTGAGTCAGTAAATGGACAAACACGGTTCTCCGTGTTGCATGCAGGGTCCCTGCGCTCCTGGTCCGAAATTCCAATTCGGCCTCCCAAAACGCCTCATCCCGATTCAGGATCGTACGCAATAGGTCCATGGCTCGATCGTGCGTCTTGTAGATCACTTCCCCCGAATCGTAGGGCACAGATTCATAGGGCGTCTCGGCAAGTCCATTCAGGCGTTCCGCATAACGGAGTTCGGCGGCTACGAGGTGCTGCAACAGTTGAGCGACAGACTTGGTCTCCCGAATATCGCAAGGGAACTCAAGGATCTCAGGATGCGCTGCAATCAGCCGTTTCCAGCCATCCGCGATGTTCTCAACCCACTCAAGTAATTCCGTCCCATAGACAGCGATCATTTGGCGCCCTCCTCAACCAATTCAACCACGCGCTGACTGTCGAGGGCTTGCCTTCAACCCCTCCGCTACTTGATTTCCCAACCAATCTTGACGATGCATTTTCCGCTCGTCAAAAACAACGCAGCAAGAACTTCTTGAGACCAAGCCGGTTCCTCAGGCGGTCTCGGTCGCCAAGACAGCGCCCCATTATAAGTGGCACAATAGCCGCAGGCGCACCACGGAACCGTTACCAGTTCTGACGGTCCTCTCAAGTGCCCGGAGGAATTTCGATGGCTCGCAATCTCAGTATTCCTGCCCGCGATTCTGAACGCGCCACAGAAAACCAACCCTTTAGCACGAACTCCGTGAACAAGCACTCGCGGATTAAGGGCGCGACGGAGGTGCACAGCGTCTGCCCGTACTGCGCCGTGGGATGCAGCCAGCTTGTCTACATAAAGGGCGGTAAAGTCATCGATATCGAGGGCAACCCGGAGAGCCCAATCAATAACGGGACCCTATGCCCTAAGGGCGCTAACACATTCCAGCTGAGTATTAACCCGCATCGCATCAGGAAAGTCATGTACCGGGCTCCGTACTCCGACCGCTGGGAGTATCGTTCGCTCGAATGGGCGATGGAACGCATCGCTCAGCTTACGATGGAGACCCGCGAGGAAGGTTTCGTCGAGAAACTCGACGGCGTCCAGGTCAATCATGTGACCAACATCTTCTCGCTGGGCGGCGCGACCATGGACATCGAAGAGAATTACCTGATAAAGAAATTTTTCGGTGGCGGCCTGGGGATCATTCCGATCGAAAACCAGGCACGAATATGACATAGTGCTTCGGTGCCCGGTCTGGGCGCCTCGTTCGGCCGCGGAGCGGCCACCAGCTTCCAGGAAGACATGGCGAACGCTGACTGCGTTCTGATCATGGGTTCGAACATGGCCGAAGCCCACCCCGTCGGCTTCCGTTTCCCCATGATGGCCCGCGAGCGCGGGGCGCAGCTCATCCACGTGGATCCGCATTTCTCGCGCACTTCCGCCATGTGCCAGCAGTACGTGAACATCCGCACCGGAACAGATATTGCCTTCCTGGGCGGGCTGATCCGCTACATCCTCGAGAACGACAAGTGGTTTCATGAATACGTGATGGCGTTCACCAACGCTACGACGATCATCAACGGCGAGTACGGCGATCCGGAGGATCTGGGCGGCCTGTTTTCCGGCTATGACCCCGAGAAGCGCCAGTACGACGAGGAGCACGAGACCTGGCAGTACGCGAATGAAGGCGGCGGAGGCCACACTCAGTCCGGCCACCACATGAAAGGCGAGTCGTTCACGGAAGGCAGCGGTTCGCTCGATAACCCGGTCACCGAAAAGGATCCCACGCTGCAGCATCCCCGTTGCGTGCTGAACCTGCTGCGTAGACACTACGAGCGTTACACGCCGGAGATGGTGGCGCGGGTTTGCGGCTGCAAAGAAGAGGATCTCCTCCGCGTCGCCGAGACCATCTGCGCCAACTCTGGACGCGAACGCACTACCTGTCTCGTCTACGCCGTCGGCTGGACACAACATTCGATCGGCGTTCAGATTATTCGCGCCGCCACACTGGTGCAGCTTCTGCTGGGGAATATCGGACGGCCGGGGGGCGGAATCATGGCCATGCGCGGCCATGCCAGCATCCAGGGTTCGACCGATGTGCCGACCCTCTATGAACTGCTGCCCGGCTACCTCGCGCAGCCATCGACGATTCGTCACCACACAAACCTCTCCGAATATCTGGAGAAGGAAACGCCCAAAACAGGGTTCCTGGTCAACACGCCCAAATATGTTGTGAGCCTCCTCAAGGCCTGGTACGGCGAGGCAGCGACCAGGGAAAACGACTACGGCTTCGACTGGGTACCCAAGTTCGACGACAACTACTCGCATCTCGCCTGCAGCGTGCGCATGGCGGAAGGCAAGATGACTGGGATGTTCCTGTTCGGCCAGAATCCGGCCGCCGGTGCTCCCAACGCAAAGCTCGCGCGCGACGGCCTGAAGAAGCTCAAATGGATGGTGGTCCGCGATTGGTTCGAGATCGATACCGCGGCCTTCTGGTATAAGGGACCGGAAAACCCGGATCCAGCGACAGTCGGCACCGAAGTGTTTTTCATCCCCGCCGCCTCCGGCACCGAGAAGGAAGGTACTTTCACCAATACTCAGCGCCTGCTGCAGTGGCATGACAAAGCCATCGACCCGCCGGACGACTGCCGCTCTGACCTCTGGTTCATGTATGACCTTGGCAAGCGCATGAAGAAGCTGTACGCAGATTCGACACGCAAGCGCGACCAGGGCTTGCTCAACATGACATGGGACTACGACCATGATCACCCGGAGGTCCTACCCGATGGGACAGCCGGCGCCATCGCCGGAGAACCAAGTGCGGCAAAGGTCCTGATGGAGGTCAATGGCTACACCATCGCGGACCGCAAGCTGGTTAAAGATTTCAGCGCGCTCAAAGACGATGGCTCGACCGCGTGCGGGTGCTGGATCTACAGCGGCGTTTATCCGGCGGAGGACGACAACCGGGCCCGTTCCCGCAAGCGTACTCCCGGCGTTTATACCAGCCCTGAGTGGGGATTCGCGTGGCCGCTAAACCGGCGCATGCTCTACAACCGCGCCTCCGCTGACCCCGACGGCAAGCCATGGTCCGAGCGCAAGAAGTACCTCTACTGGGACGAGGAGGAGAAGCGCTGGGCCGGGCCGGATGTTCCGGACTTTGAACCGACGAAGCCGCCGCACTACCGTCCTGCGCCGGAAGCACGCGGCATGGACGCGATCGCCGGAGACGCACCTTTTATCATGAAACCTGACGGTCGAGGCTGGCTCTTCGCTCCCATGGGCGCAAAGGATGGGCCACTGCCAACCCACTATGAGCCCATGGAATCGCCTGTGCCCAACCTTCTTTATCCCGGCCAGCGTGAAAACCCGACGGTCGAGCGCTACGATGTTCCGCTCAATCCGTACAATCCCCCTGATGCCGAGTTCCCGATCGTGGTTACAAACTATCGCCTCACCGAGCACTACCTGAGCGGGCCCATGAGCCGCTTCGATAGCTGGCTCAATGAGCTTCAGCCTGGCATGTTTATCGAGATCAGCCCCGAGCTCGGAAACGAGAAGGGCATTGAAAATGGAGACTGGATGGTCGCCTGGAACACGCGCGGAGCCATCGAAGCGCGCGCTCTGGTAA
>JBARKD010000374.1:0-2916 GCA_049800615.1 Acidobacteriaceae bacterium
GACTTTCAGACCAGGCAGCTGCCTGGAGCGGGAGACGGGACTTGAACCCGCGACCCTCGCCTTGGCAAGGCGATGCTCTACCACTGAGCTACTCCCGCAATACGTCCTGAAGCAGTATATCGGCCGCTTCCCTGCGCGGTCAACGCACGACAATCTGTCCGTCGGCCTCGCGACAGCCTACTCCGTGCCCTGGAGATACGCGAGCACAGCCTCCAACCGGCCTTCCATGCCCGCGGTTGTGTCGACGTCCAGCTTTGGCCGCAAAATGGGCTCGAAGTACTGCTGGATGCGGCGATAGAGCTGCGGGTCACGATTCTTTGCCGGATGCGTAGGGTCGCCGGCCGCCAGGCGTCGTTCCGCCACGACATCGGCACAGGTCACATGCAGGATGCGCCATTGGGCACCGGCTCGCTCCGCCGCCTGCAGAACCTCTTCGATCTGCGCCCGGGCAGAAAAGGTACGGCCATCGAAAAAGATGTAGTCTGCCCGGTGGCGGTTCGTCAGGTAGCGTGCGGCCTCGAGCATGGCACGGACGCAGAGTTGATCCTGTTCATCCGTGTAGTCCGTGAGGACGCCCGGAAAAAGAGCCCCGCGAACACGGTCTTTGTCGAGGATGGCCGCGTTCAGGCGCTCGGCCAAGGCCCTGGCCAGCGTGCTCTTCCCAGTGCCGGGCAAGCCGGCAAACAGTACCCAGATGCTCATCGAACCACGACCGGGGTAAATTTCTCGCCGCGAGTGCGGAAGCGCCGCTACCCGCCGAGCCCATCCTCGAGCAGGCGGCCGTCACGCATGTGAAGGATTCGATCACCGATCTCGGCGGCCTCAGGATTGTGGGTGATCATCAACACAGTTTGCTTGAATTGCTGGTTGGCATGACGCAGCATCTTCAAGACGGCATTGGAGTTTACGGTGTCGAGATTGCCCGTGGGCTCGTCCGCAAGGATGATGGCGGGACGGGTGATCATGGCGCGGGCAATGGCCACACGCTGCTGCTCGCCACCGGAAAGCTCCGAGGGACGATGATCGAGGCGTCCGGCTATGCCGAGCATTTCCGTTAGTTGCGTCATGAGCGCCTCATCCCGCGGTTGATGACTGCGGGCAATCTCGCGGGCGATCTCCACATTTTCCCGAGCTGTCAGCGTGGGTAGCAGATTGAATTTTTGGAAGACAAAGCCGATTTTTGTCTTCCGCAACATGGTTCGCCGCCAATCACTCAGCGATGCGAAGTCCACACCGTCGATCCAAACGCTGCCCGAAGTGGTCCGGGTCAGCCCGCCGAGGATGTAAAACAGCGTCGATTTGCCGCTGCCGGAGGGTCCGACGATAGAGACGAACTGGCCGGATGGCACGACAAACGAGACGTCGCGTAGAGCAGGAACCTCCAGTTTCCCCGCATGGTAGATCTTGGTGACATTTTTTGCCTCAATGATCGGCTGCACGTAGTGATTGTAACCGGGGCAAGTTTCAGAGCCCCACGACGAGCGGATCGGCTTGCTCGGGCTGATGGGCGCCGGTAGCCTCGCCGGCCCCACGCTGCGGCAGCAAAGGCCGCACTCCGTGACCCTTCTTAGGGCCGCGCTTGCGCGCGACCATGATCCGAATGCGCTCCAGCATTTCTACCGGCGAGGAGGCTCCTTTGGGGAGGAAGGCATCCGCACGATTGGCGCGATCGAAAGCCTTCACACTGCCGCTGATGAGAAGCGTGGGCACTTCCGGCGCCAGCTCCTTCATACGGCGAATAAGCTCGTTGCCGTCCATATAGGGCATGACCAGATCGCTCAACACCAGATCGATGCCGCCTTCGCGAAAAAGCTCCAGCGCTTGTTCACTACTCGATGCGGTTAGCACCCGGTAGCCACGGGTCTCCAGCAAAAACTTACGCACGGAAAGAGCCTGCTCATTGTCATCGACACACAAAATGGTTTTTTTGGGTCTCATGGAACTGCGAAATCTCCTTTCCAATAAGCTGTGAGTCGCGGGCGCACAACGTGTGTGCGCCCGCCTGGTTTGGGGGAGAGCGGAGTGTTCTGCGTATTGGATCGCTGAAAACCACCGGACACGCGCCTGCTTGCAGTCACCTTGCAGAACGGGACAGCAGGTCTTGGTCCAGAAGCAGCGCGCATCCAGGCGCGTCCGATCTGACTTACGATTTCAGAGTTTCAAGGCCGACTTCGCGTTCCCTCGATGGGAATGCTTGCCCAGAGTACGAAGATGAACGGCGTGTGTAAACGGAGAAGATCAAGCGAAATGGTGTCGATTTTTTTGCGTGTGTTCCACCGCGAAGTGGAGTCCTCTTGCCAATGTTGCGTATCCGCATGTTGAAGCCTGTTGAAAGTATGTGAATCCTTCAAGGAAAAGGGAGGCAATTGCTGCATGTTCAGTGCTGCTTCCAGAGGATATTTGCCGCTTCCTTCGCACTGCACGATTTTGAGATTTTCCAATTCGAGACAGATACGCGCGCGCATGACGCAAACGTGGACACAAGAACCGCAGCGAAAAGAGGCGGTTTACTTGCAAACCCGGAAAACGACAGGACCCTGGCAAGGCGAAAGATGGGGCACCCCGGAGGAACAAAAAGTCCTAGCCGATCGCATGACAATCCTGTGGAGGGGTGCAGTTGCGGCAGCGTTTGCCTGCAGCCGCAGGTTTGACAAGGGGTAATGGTAATTCTATTCTGAGATCACCCGATTGCCGGCTATCTGCACAATGGCTAACGAATCACATCTCGCGCTTCTCCTCTGTAGCAGTTGTTGTTGCTGCTTCACATCGCGGGTGTGCGACTAGTCCGGATCAGCAAAATCCAGTCCTGAAAAGCGACTCTTGCCTCACCCGCCCGGTACCAGGTTAAGTGTGCCTGCTACGGTAATGTTTCAGGTCGGAGCAACGGGACGGCGCGATGCCGGCGGTTGAAGCATG
>JBARKD010000375.1:0-3843 GCA_049800615.1 Acidobacteriaceae bacterium
GCATATGCCACGAAATCCGCGGTCCTGCCCGGAGACCAATGTCAATCCTGCCACGTCAAGTTCGCCTCAGGAGAGGATTACGTATTCAAGGATACCCATATAGGCCTTGTTTCCAGCAATGTCCATTAACGAGTTCGAAGGTGGGATATCGCATGGATCAGCGGAATCAATGAGAATCCCCGGTCGGCCCAAACCGCTCAGTCTTTATCTTCGGTTCTAGGTAGCCAAGGGCGATCAAGTCCCCAGTAGCTGAAAGACAAGAAAGACAAGGACTCGCATTGCAAAGAGGATAGCTATAGCGACCTTCGGATTTCTCATCGTCATGCATCGTTAGTGCGATTTCGAAACGGAGGGCGCGGATTTATCTTGGGGGCAAGATTGGTCTAGATCTTTTCGATACGAAGATCTTCACGCCTGGAACGAGTAGGCGGACTTCTGTCCCCTTTTGAGCGGAACTTGATATGGTGAGGGCTACACCAATTTGGGATGCGCGCTCGCGCATTCCTCTCAGCCCAAAGTGGCCGATCCTTCCTTCTCGCAATATATCTTCCGGGATACCTCGACCATCATCACAAATGCTAAGTTCGAGATCCTTGCTGTAAATAAGGTTCGTGATGATGTGACGAGCGCCGGAATGTTTGCATGCATTGCGAATAGCCTCATGTGCGATCCAATAGACTTCGTCCCTAACGAGAGGGGCCGTGTCTCGGCTGGGCCCCCTCACGGATAGCGACAGTTCTATATCGCAGGTGGCGCGATAGCCTTCGATAATTGTGTGCAGCGCGGCCGTCAGGTCTCCGGCTTCGGCTGCGTGAAGCGATTCAAGCGCCGTTCTCCCTTCCTGCGTGGCGCGTGCGAGCCAGTCGGACAGTTGGTCCAGCAACTTCTGGGTTTTGCCGGGATCGGACATGCTGATTCGCGCGTGATCTGCGACGATCTTGCTGCCCTGAATTGTTTGTAGTAGCGTGTCGTGCAACTCGCGAGCGATGCGGGTACGTTCGTCGAGTCGCTCATTGAATCGCACCCTCATAGCAGCTTCGTATCGACTTAGGCGAAGAAGATAGAGCGCATAACAGAATGTAATTCCGACCAGGATACAAAGCAGACGGAACCATATCGTCTGGTACCAGGCAGGCGTGATGTTGAAGTCCAAATGCGCGCCCTCTTCATTCCAGACTCCGTCGTTATTGCAGGCTATTACTTGAAAATGGTATTCGCCGGGACCAAGTCTCGTATAAAAAGCTGCGCGACGACTGCCCGCGTCCTGCCAATCTTTATCCACTCCTTCCAGCCTGTACCGAAAACGTACCCGCTCCGGCACAGACAGACTCAAAGCCGTGTAGTTGATTTGCAGATTGGTTGTTCGTGGGGGCAGGAAGAGATTTGCGAGCGAACCAAGTTGTCCGCCATTCGCTCTCACAGATTCAATCAAGACCGGCGGTGCAAGCGGATTTGTGGAGATGTTGACAGGATCGACCCAGACGACCCCACCTGACGCAACAAACCAAAGTCTGCCGTCGGTTCCCTGAATCAGCTTTCGATTGTATGCAGTACCCGCGAATGTACCCGAAAGTCCATCGAAGGAGTCGAAAATACGATACTTTACGCGATGGGAAGGGTTCTCCAAGGCTTGCTGGACTTCCGATGCGGGGACTTGAATTACACCCCGGCTCTCAGCCAACCATAAGCCCCCGTCGGGTGTCTCCTCAACTCCAAGAACGGATCCGAATGCTTCTGCATCTGCAGGGATGATCTGTCGGAAGCGTTTTCCGTCAAAGAAGGCCAGTCCCCTTTCTCCACCAACCCACGTATGCCGCCCCCGACCATTGATTGCCGTTACGCTCCCAACTGGAGAATCATCAGCGGAAAAAATTCTCTGAATCTTTTCATCTTTTAAGACAATGATTGTGCCGCCTTCGTATCCGAACCATGCGCGGCCCATCCAATCCGTGAAAGCTGTCTTGGGGGACAACCTTGCGAATTCTGACGCTGTTTCAAGCCGCTGCCATACTCCCCTTTTCCGATAGAACAAACCTTCTCTTAGGGCAGCCAGCCAGAGCGCACCGGAGCCGTCCTGGGTCGTCACCGTACCGGCATCTTGGTAAGGTTTCCGAGACGGGGGCGGCAGCGCAACTGTGGTGTAGTTTCCCGCCTTATAGCGATAGATGGCATCAAAGGAAGACCACCAAATCGCGCCGGCGGGATCACGGTACGCTGATATGGCTACGCTGGGAAGCGGACGAGCGCGATCGGCGCGTCCACCGTGAACCCGGACCATGGAAACCTGGCTCGCTACCCAGACGTCTCCAGTGTCTCCGGCAGCCAAAACAGCATACAGGGTCTTGAAGGGGAGAGCGACCGGTATCAGGTTCGTTTTGCGAAAGCGATCCAGGCCATTACTAGTTCCCACCCAGATATTTCCTTCGCGGTCTTGGAGAATGGCGCGAACAACATCGTCGCTCAGTCCATCCTTGGCTGTGAATGACTCGAGCACGGTGCTGAATTCTTTGATTTTACCCGTCAGCAACTCGGGAACCGGAGCACGCCGGAGTCCGTCACCTACGGTGGTGATCCACAATGCGCCGTCGTTATCAAAAAGAATGCCGATGGAACCAACCTGGATTTCGGTTTCGTCAGAAGGCTGCCGCTTATCGGTTAAAGGGATGGGACGGACGGATCTCGTCGTTTCCGCCATCCACAATTTTCCGCCTGCCGCTTGCGCGATTTGGTACACCTGGCCCACTCGAATACCGGTCTGCTGAAACCGCTTCGCGCCCCGTGGAAGTAAAATCAGCGTATCTTCGGTAGAAACCCAAAGAGTTCCTTGATGATCGAAAAAAATTGTGTGGGCAGACTTTCCCGGGAAATTGCAATCCTTTCCCACTTCGCTCCATCGGTTTCCTTTGAGCCGCGCGAGTCCGCTGTCAGTCGCAGCCCAAATCGTACCCGCCCGATCCTGCGCGAAACCCCATACCGCTTCCCCTGGCGCTCCGTCGCGGGTGGTATAGTTCGTGGCGCGTCCGTTCCTCAGAAGGCTCATCCCTCCGGCTCGAAAACCGATCCAAAGGTCGCCATTGGGAAGGGCCAAAAGTGAACTCACCCGACGAGCCGGTAATGGGTCGCCCGACTGAGGCTGGTAGCGCTCGAAAACGACGCCGTCGAATCGATACAGACCGTCTGGACTTCCCAGCCAAAGATACCCGTCCGCGGAT
This sequence comes from Acidobacteriaceae bacterium, assembly GCA_049800615.1. Taxonomy (GTDB): domain Bacteria; phylum Acidobacteriota; class Terriglobia; order Terriglobales; family Acidobacteriaceae; genus PALSA-350. The sequence continues at coordinate 3,213 of JBARKD010000375.1, forward strand.
TGTGCCAATGCTTCAACTACGCTCGGCGCGCCGTCTTTCGGTCCCCACGCCGTGTGCGCAAACTGCGCAATGGTCCGATCGCTTTCGAGCGCGCTTATTCGACCCGGAGTAAAGACGAAGAATATTGCCAGAAGCGCAAGTATGCCCGCGACGCCGAGGCTCTGTGCGTTCTGGAGGGTAGCGTCTACACCTCTCGGAAGCATTTTCTTTTGTTGTCGCATAGGTACAGCCTCCTCGCGCTTCAGCGACCGGAAAAGCGAAGGAGAGTGAGATTGGACTGTGCCTCTCGGGTCATGGACATCGCTCACAAGAGAATTGGCGCTCGTGACTGTCAGGATGTACCCGTCCACAGACATTGTCCAACGGGAATTTGTATTCAACGCGATATGCGAATCCGAGACTAGTGGCCGTTTGGATCTTGCATGCGGCTTTTTCTTGACCATGAAGATCACTTTAGAGCTGGCTTCTCGAGGTGGCCTCCGAATTCGTAGCGCATGGCGGATAAAAGCCTATCGGAGAAGTCTGCCTGTCTTCTAGAACTGAACCTATTGTAGAGCGCAGTTGTGAGAACTGTTGCAGGCACACCCTCATCGATCGCGGCCTTATAGTCCAACGACCCTCCCCTCCATCG
>JBARKD010000376.1:0-16903 GCA_049800615.1 Acidobacteriaceae bacterium
GACGTATTCTGAATCATTTACGGCCCGACTGAAGTCGGGCCCTGATACAAAAACCGCGTTTTTCCGCAGCCTGTTAAAGCCCGACGTATTCTGAATCATTTACGGCCCGACTGAAGTCGGGCCCTGATACAAAAACCGCGTTTTTCCGCAGCCTGTGAAGCCCAAATTTGTTGAGTGCCTTTACGGCCCGACTAAAGTCGTGCCCTGATACAAAGTAAGAACGGACCAAAGCAGCTTCTCTTTGAGCGAATCGTCATCCTGCGTCTGTTCATGTGCCCTGACGAGAAAGCAGATACGTCAGGCTTCGATGGCTTCCAGCTCGACGTCCAGCCCGTGACGGCGCAATAGATTGGGCAGGTTTTGGGAAAATGCGGAGCGCGGCATCACCATGTCGCAGCCGGCTTCCATTGCTTTCGCCTTCAAGTCGCCCTGCAAGTGGGAAAGAAAACCGATAACCGAAGTGCCGCGCTTCATCTTGCTCTTGAGACGCGGGATCAGCGTGAGCGGCTTGGCGGCGACGTTGTTCAGATCGAAGACAATGAGCGAGGGACGACTGCTTTCGGGCACATCAGCCAGACGCGAAACAATATCCTTATCCGCCTTGACGAAGCCAACCTTCACGCCTATTTTGCGCGCAGCCTCCTGAATCTTGGCCAGGAAGAACAGGTCCTCGATGAAACAGTAAATGCGAATGGGCGCGTCTTCGCGGATGGGGGCAACGACCGGTTCCCGGGACACGGCTTCTCCGGGATGGCCATTTGCGTGAACGCCGTTCTGCCCGCTGCCACGAGAGTCAGAAGGGGAATAGGGCATGTCTGCCATATTGCCGTTCACGACGCGATAGCTATGGTCCATCGGACCAACAAATGTCTGCTGGCGGCGCTGCTTGGACCGGCGGCGGCCGCCGCCGCCCCCATTTCCGGGGTTGGCGCCAGCATTGTGTGCATTGCCATTGTTGTTCTTGGCAATGAAGCGGTTTTGCCCCGAAGATTTAGCTTTGGCCGCCTTCTTGGGCGGATTCGGCTGGCCAGATCCTGCCGATATCTCGGGGTTGGCCTTGGCTTGATTGTTCACGTATCCCTTACGTCTGCGGCGCCGGCGACGATGCCCTTGCCCTTCACTCTGTCCTGCAGACTGGGCCGGAGCCGGCTGAGCCTGAGGTTGATTTTGCTCTGTCATGCATGCACATCCCGGTGCGTTGGCAATTCTTGCAGCCTGCTCATGCGAACCTCCCCGGACCCGGGCAGGCAGAGACCGGCTGCAACTCATGTTTCCCCCTGGTTGGCGGCCGAAGGCCACTTCCCACGCACTCAAAAGGAACTTTTTTCCAAAAGATTACGGTCTGGGTGGAACTATGGTTTGATCTCTCAAACAAACTACTGGTGTTATCTGTACCGCTCAATGTAGACCCGGCTGAACATCACCCTTTGGGCCAGCAAATACGATGCGGCAGAAAAAAACCCTGTTGACTCTCGAGAATTGCGGCGAGCCTGGCTCATTTAGGAGTACTGGCTACAGCCGCTCGATAGGCAAAATCGATAATACACAGAACAGCCTTCCGAGAGCAAGTGCTATTCGGAAAGCTCACACCAGAGGTAAGAGCCACGGTATGACGAGCGGGTAAGAAAGGCGACCCGGCAGTTACGTTACCTATAAAAGCCGAAAAGCCACAGTGCGTGGCTTTTCGGGATTCAATGGCCAATCACTGGCCTCCCAAGGTCCCCAACAGAGAGCGTCTGCGGGAGGTTAAGTTCCGGTTGCGGCTGGTTCCTGTAGAACCTGAGCTCTGCCCGCCGGATCTGCGCGGGTCTCGCAATAGAAGCGAGCCACTGCGTCGCTGGCTGCTGTGTGTATTGCAGTTGTCGTGCCGTTTAGCATCTTCCCTTTTTTCAACTAGTTAGCTCCCAGGGCAAGCTTGCGGTTTCCGGATTATGGTAGCCGTTTTCGCACAACGATTCAGGAATCCATAGAATGCTAGCGCTGGCAGCGGGGACAGTAGTGAGTCCCGCGCCCACCCAAGACCAGTCGGCGGATGGGCGTTGTGCAGACCAGGCAAGGCTGCCCGGTACGAAGATAGACTCGATGCTCGAGCTGGAAGAAGCCCTCAGCACCGGCTGCATCGACGTAGTCCGATACCGAGGAGCCACCCAACGAAATCGCGTCTCGCAGGACGCTCTGCAAAGCATGGTGCAGACGGTCGAGCTCCGCGCGTTTCAAACGGCTGGCCATTCTGCGGGGTCGTATGGCGGCGCGGAACAGACTTTCGTCGGCATAGATGTTTCCTACGCCCTGGAGCAATTTTTGATTCAGCAAGGCAGCTTTGATGGATGTGCGCCGGTTGCGGAACAGCGCGGCAAAATCGTCCTTTGAGATATTGAGCGGCTCCCGGCCGGTGCCGGCGAAAGCGGACGTTTTGTGGCTAATGGGCCCGTGCAGCTGCAGCCGTCCGAACCGTCTGGGGTCGACAAAGCGAAGCTCCCTGCCGGAAGCGAGATACAGGATTCCGTGAGTATGCATAGGAACCGGAGTTTCAGGCTCAGCCACCAGCAGGCGGCCAGTCATTCCCAGATGCACGATCCATTGAAAGTCCTCGAGATCAAAAACGATGTGTTTGCCTACGCGATAGACGCGGTCGATGCGATGACGCGGCAATTTCTTTGCCATGAGGCTTGGAGAGGACTTGAAAGGCTCCGGTTTTCCGCTAAACCACGTGCTTTCGATGCGGTCGCCGCGCAGGCGCTCATGGACGCCGCGGGCAATGGTTTCGACTTCAGGCAGTTCCGGCATGACTCATCTTCCCGCGGGTTATGGAAAACCCAAAGTCCCTGGTGGAGAAATCCTCAGAGACCTGTAGTGCTCCATCATTTTCTACCCTTCACCAGGAAATTAGATTTTGTTAAGCCTCTCAAAACGCTGCGCCTGACGGGATCGCGGTTTTCGCGGGATCCTGCGCCGTGGCGGCAGGCGAGCTTGGCCGCTATCCGGCGGCGTTATATGATCAGGAGTCGGAACAGGCTGAGAGCCGCGATATTCAACGCTGGCGCCCAGGACTGATCATCAACATATCCATTTACCCCTGCGCAGGATGCAAAGCACCGATTTAGAGGTCGAAGCGGCGGGGGAAACGTGCGTCACGGGGAATTGATTGGAGTACATGCGAGCTAAGACTGCAGTTGTATTGGGCGCCCAATGGGGCGACGAGGGGAAGGGCAAGATCGTCGACGTACTTTCTGACCGGTTTGCGGTCGTGGCACGCTATGCGGGCGGCCACAATGCCGGGCACACCGTCATTATCCGGGGACAGAAATTCATTCTCCAACTGGTCCCATGCGGAGTTTTGCGACCGGACTGCCGGGCGGTCATAGGAAATGGTGTCGTGCTCGACCCGCTGGCATTTTTGAAGGAAGTGGGCAAGCTTCGCGACCTGGGAGTCAGTGTCGACCAGCAGCTTTTTATTTCCAACCGAGCGCAAGTGATCCTGCCGTATCACCGCATGATCGAACTGGCATCGGAGAATGCTCCGGGCCGGCGTAAGATCGGCACAACGAGCCGAGGCATTGGTCCGGCGTACGAAGACAAGATGCACCGCGGCGGCCTGCGCGTGGTCGACCTGCTCAATCGCAGCCTGCTTAAGACCCACATTGAAAATGCCTGCAATGAAAAGAATGCTGTCGCGCTCGCGCTGTTCGGCACCGATCCGCTGGACCCGATCCAGATGTACGATGAGTACGCAGAAGCGGCGGAACGCGTTCGGCCATTCGTGACGGACACGGCAAAACTGCTGAACGACGCAATCCGCGAAGGGCAAAGCGTAATGTTCGAAGGCGCCCAAGGCACCATGCTGGACATCGACCACGGCACCTATCCATTTGTGACTTCATCCTCTGCGACGGCGGGAGGCGCGGTCATCGGCACGGGCGTGGGGCCGACTATGATCGGCACTGTCATCGGCGTAACCAAAGCGTATGTGACGCGCGTGGGGGAGGGTCCGTTTCCTTCGGAAATCCACGATGAGTCGAGCGAAGTACTGCGGGCTCGAGGACAGGAATATGGAGCGGTCACGGGACGGCCGCGCCGCTGCGGTTGGCTCGATCTGCCGCTGCTGCGCTATTCGAACGAGATTAATGGCACCGAATGGCTGGTGGTGACCAAGATGGACGTACTGGATAGCTTTGCCGAAATTCCGATTTGCACGGGATACCGGGTGGATGGCCGCAGTATTGACACGATTCCGGCGGATGTCAGCGGATTGGAGAAAATTGAGCCGGTTTATACCAAGCTTCCAGGGTGGCAGACCCCGACCGAAGGCATTACTGAATTCGACCAGCTTCCAGCGGCGGCACAGAAGTATCTTCGCTTTCTGGAGGAGGAATCCGGCGCCCGGATCGGCATGATTTCGACCGGGCCCGATCGGGAGCAGACCATGATTTTGCCCGGATTCTCCGCGGCGTTGGACTGGATGCGGTCAGAGTGATTCGGATAGATTAGAGGCACGATGGTCAGCTATGTCGTTCGTATGCGATTTGCAGCCGAAGATCGTGAAAATGTCAGCGATATTCTGCGCCAACTGGCCGTTGCCTCGCGTCAGGAGCCTGGCTGCACGGCCTTCATCCCACACACCTTGGAAGACGACCCTACCATGGTGGTGATTTACGAGCAATATAAGGACCGGGCCGCGAGTGAGCTCCACCGCACCACGCCTCACTTCAAGAAGTTCGTTGTCGGCGGCCTGTACCAGTTGATGAAAGAGCGGGAAGTCGAGAACCTGACCGCGGTGATTTAGCAGGCCGGGGAAGAATAGGGTCGTGTTTCGCCAGCCGGCAAGCATAGCGCCGCCTTTTCCCAGCCTGGCGAGGCTGACCAAACTCCGTCCAATCTTCGGGTGATTGCGTTCGACTGGGAAAACTGTCACTCTGGAGTTTCAATTTTGACTGGCCGTTCGGACGCGTACTAACATCCGATACGCTTATGCGCGCTCTCTCCGAGCATCGTTGGCTGATTCCCACGGTCGGCAGACTGTCTCTTGTCCTCATGTTTGCCTTTGGTTCGGCCAGCCACGCCTTAGCGGTTTTCCCTCATCACGAAAATGCACATAAGGAGATCGAGGGCCTGGAGCTGGACTGGCGCCAGGCCCAACTTACGAATAACGTTTCCGAGGTCGACCGGCTGCTGGCCGACGACTACCTGGGGATCAGCGCCAACGGTACGTTGGAAACCAAGGCCGATGAACTTGCCCGCCGCCGCAACGGTTCTCTGAACATCACACATCTTGAACTGAGCGATATCAAGGTGAGGATCTACGGCGATACGGCTGTGGTCACCTCGAAAGCCGACCTGGTAGGCAAGTACGGCGACCGCGATATCAGCGGGCGCTACCGCTATACGCGCGTTTACAGCAACCGGGATGGGCAATGGAGAATCGTGAGCTTTGAAGCCAGCCGCGTGTCGGGTGGCGAAGATGGTAAGCACTAGGATTGCTGTCCTCTCCAGTCTCTGCTTTTTCAGTGGCGTGCGGCCGCGAGGATGGCATCGGCGATGGCAGCCGCCTCCCGCGCGGCTCGTACTTCGTGAACCCGTACCAAATGAGCGCCGTTCAGAATCGCTGCCGTCGTGGCCGCCAGGGTTGCGTTGCCGCGGCGTCCTACGAGAATCTCCGATTGTCGATCGAGTGGGGCATCGGGTGGGGCATCGCGCGGGGCATAGAGCGTCGACAGGGTTTTTCCGAGAAAGCGCTTACGCGACGGACCGGCCAGGAGCGGCCGTTCCAGGGTGCTGAGTTGTTCCAGGCCGGCCAGAAGGTGGTAATTCTCCTCCCCGATGATGCCGAAGCCAAACCCTGGATCCAGGATGATCCGCTGGCGCTCGACGTTCGCTTGCAGGGCCCCCTCCAGGCGCTGTCGCAGGGCCTGTTTGATGTAAGGGACAACAGCATCCGCATCCAAGGCTGGAAGGGCGTGCCATTCCTCCGGGCGGCCGCGGGTATGCATGAGAACGACGCCGCACTTTGCCTCCGCGCAAACACGCGCCATAGCTTCATCCCATAGGAATCCGCTGACATCGTTCACAATCTCGGCGCCAGCCGCGAGCGCGGCCCTGGCGGTCTCGGACTTATACGTATCGATGGAGAGGACTGCGTCCGGGCGGTGGCGCAGAATGCCTTCCAGAACCGGCAACACGCGATCGATTTCCTCCTGGATGCCCACCGGACGGCGCTTTCCCGGCCGAGTGGATTCGCCCCCGACATCGACGATGCCCGCACCTTCTTCCAACATGTCCAAAGCGTGTTCGATGGCCGCGGCAGGTGTCGAAAAGGCCCCACCATCGGAAAAGGAGTCAGGGGTGGTGTTCAGTACACCCATCACAATTGTCTGCTCACCCAACGGCAGGAACCGAGTGCGCAGCTTCCACTGATAGCGAGACCGCAAAGCGAAGGTCACTTGGCCATTCTAGTGAGGTAAACTCCGCGCAGGCACATGCAGATCCTCTCCTCCTATCTCAGCCTGTTGCTGCTCGGGGCTTTCCTGTCTCCAGCCCTGCCGGCCCGGCCGAAGCATAGGGTGGTGCCACTGCCGAGGGCGGTGGCCCGGATTCTCGCCGACCCAGCGGTCAGCCAGGCCCATTGGGGAGTGTCGGTCGCTGGACTGGACGGCAAGCCGATTTACGGGCTCAATGACAGCCAGTACTTCAACCCTGCGTCCAATGGGAAGTTATTCACGACCGCCGCGGCCTACGCACTCCTGCCCAGCGGCCTCACTTTTACCACCCTGGTCTCGAGCAGCGCGCCGGCTGGCGGCGGAGGGGAGATTCGCGGCGATCTCACGATTTACGGGGTGGGCGATGCCAACATATCCGGGCGCGCCATTCCGTTTGGTATGAAGACGGAGCGGCCTGGGCCACCGCTGGCGGCGCTGGAAAATATGGCCGACCAGATCGCCGCCCATGGAGTTCGCTCCGTTTCCGGCGACATCGTGGGGGATGATACCTGGTTTCTTTACGAACGCTACGGCAACGGATGGAGTTGGGATGACCTGCAGTGGGGGTACGGGTCACCGGTCTCCGCTCTAACTGTGAATGACAACGAGGTCTACCTGAATGCCGTTCCCGCGGCCCAGGCGGGAACGGCGGGTGTGGTTTCGTGGGTCCCGGCGACGGATTACTACCGGCTGGATAGCTCGCTGCTGACGAGTCCGGCTGGAGATACGGGCAAGCCCGGCGTCGAGCGCGCGCCGGGGTCCATGACCGTGCGGCTTTTTGGGCGCGTACCCTTGGGCAACGAGGGTTTGCACACCGCCCTTTCCATCGAAGACCCGGCGGAATATGCCGCCCGTTCACTGCGGGCCCTCCTGCTGGAGCGCGGCATTCAGGTCGGCGGCAAGGCAAGGGCCCAACACCGGCTGTCCACGGATACCAGCGACTTTTTGCCGGCCCAGCAACAACCAATCGAGCTCCATCCGATACTTACGGAAAATGTTGAGGCTTCCAATGCCGGACCCAATGTGCTGGCGTCGCACGTCTCTCCTCCACTGGGCGACGATTTAGTTATCACGAACAAAGTCAGTCAGAACCTTCACGCCGAGATTACTCTCAGAACGCTGGGCAAGCTGGAAAGCTCGGATGGGTCTCTGCTGGAGGGCACACGGGTGGTTCGGCAATTTCTGATCTCGGCGGGTATTGCGCCTCAGGATTTTGTGCTCTACGACGGTTGCGGGCTCTCTGTGCAGGACCTGGCCACTCCTCGCGCGTTTACCACGCTGCTCGCCTATGCGGCGCGGCAGAGTTGGGGCGAGGCATTCCGCGCCTCTTTGCCAGTCGGGGGAGTCGATGGCTCTCTCTCTGCGCGCTTCAAGCAGCGCAAGCTCGACGGCAAAGTGTTCGCCAAGACAGGAACTTTAGGGGAAGCGCGCGCGCTGAGTGGCTACGTGATCGGCTCAAGCGGGCAGACGGTTGTGTTTTCCATCATGTGCACTGACCACAGTCCGTCCGAGCCGTTGGATCGAGCGGCCATGGACAAGATTGTGGCCGCGATCGCGGAGTCAAATTGAAGAGACTGCTTTTCGCCGGCCTGATCGTGATGCTGGGATGCCGGCATATGACACCCTCCAAGCCTGTGAGTGAACTTACGCCGCAGGAGCAGGCGGGGCGGCGAATTTTCGTTCGCCATTGTTCCGTATGCCACTACGCGAATTCAGAAGCGGGGCTGAATGGTCCGGGCCTGCAAGGACTGTTTCGCAAGCCCTATCTGCCCAGCGGCATGGTAGCGAATGACGAGCGGGTGACAGCGGTGATTCTGCGGGGAAGAAGTATGATGCCCGGCCTGGGCGATACGCTCTCTGACCCGCAGCTCAAAAATCTACTGGCTTACCTGCACACCTTATGAGCGAATTCAAACTACCGTTGCCGGCGATGGCAGCCATCTCGCTCTGGATGTTGGCCCTGGCAGTACTAGGTGTTGTCGGAGTTCTGGGCGGACACTACCCCGCGGGAAAGGGCAGGATCGCCATTCTTTTGCTGTGTACTCTCTTCGCCGCCGCGGGGCTGGGATTGATGCGCATGCGGCGATGGGGATGGGCACTCACCCTGGGCGCGGTGTTTTGCTGCATGTGTTTCGGATGGTACAGTTTGTTCCGTTTTCACCAGGGGCAGTGGGCCTTTATGGCCGTGATCAACCTCATTTTCTTTCTCTACCTGGTGCGACCGGAAGTGATCGGGCGGCTTCGCTAGCCACGATACAATGGAGACAGCTTGCTTGACCTTGTCCAGATCGACCGAAGTCCACGCGTTCCGGTCTCCAAGCCCGCCTGGCTCAAGGCCCGCGCCCCGGTAGGGGAGAATTTTCACGAATTGAAAGCCTTGGCTCGCTCGCTCAAGCTGCACACGGTATGCGAGTCGGCACACTGCCCAAATATCGGTGAGTGCTGGAATCAACGCACGGCGACGTTCATGATGCTGGGCAATGCCTGCACCCGGCGCTGCGGTTTCTGCGCCGTGCCCAAAGGCAGGCCCGATGCGATCGATTTTGACGAGCCTCGCCGGGTGGCCGAGGCCGTTGCCAAGCTCGGACTCAAGCATGCGGTGATCACCAGCGTGAACCGCGACGACGATATTCCTGGTGGCGCGCGTGCGTTTGCCCTGGTGATCTCGGAAATTCGACGCCAGGCTCCGGGCTGCCAGGTGGAAGTTCTTATACCTGATTTCCAGGGCCGGGAAGATGCGATCCGCATCGTGGTTGAGGCCAAGCCCGACATGCTGAACCACAACACCGAATCGGTTCCGCGGCTCTATCGTGTGGTGCGATCGGGTGCCCGCTATGAACGGACGTTGCGCCTGCTCGAGTATGCGAAAACCATCGATCCGCGGATGAAAACCAAGTCCGGCGTTATGGTGGGACTGGGCGAAGAGATGCACGAACTGCTGCAGGTATTTCGCGATCTGGCGGAGGTGGGCACGGACGTGTTGACCATCGGGCAGTATTTGCGTCCATCCAGAGATCATCTGCCGATGACGCGTTACTATACGCCGGAGGAATTCGCTTACCTGCGTGAAGAGTCGCTGGGTATGGGCTTCCGCCACGTGGAATCAGGCCCGCTGGTGCGCTCTTCGTACCATGCCCGCGAACAGGCGATGTCGATTTAATTTCGGGGGAAGAAGAACATGGCAGTCTCAGTAATGGGCAATATTCCCGCCCTCAAAGAAACTCAGCAACAGCTGAAGTCGAGGATGGAAAAAGCGGTGGAGGATTTTCGCGCCAACCTGGCAAGCACACGCACCGGCCGCGCCTCAGTGCACATGCTCGACCAGGTTAAAGTTCCCTATTACGGCAGCGATATGCCTCTCAACCAGGTTGCTCAGGTTACTGCTCCCGAGGCCAACCTGATCCTGGTCCAGCCCTGGGATCCCAGCATTATCGGCGACATCGAGAAGGCTCTGCGGACCTCGGACCTTGGGTTTAACCCACAGAATGACGGTAAGATCGTGCGGATTCCCATTCCTCCGATGACCGAGGAGCGGCGGCGCGAAGTGGTCAAGCACCTCAATAAGACGCTCGAAGACCACCGCACGGCGGTGCGCAACATCCGTCGCGATGGGAATGAACTGATTAAAAAATCGGCCAAGGACAAGAAGATTTCCGAGGACGAGGAGAAGAGATCGCTCGAAGAGATCCAGAAGCTGACGGACGACGAGATCCGGCGAATGGAAGAGATGTGCCGCAATAAAGAGAAAGAAGTAATGCAGGTCTGAGCGGCGCTCAGTGGGTGCGATTGCTGTGGTCCAGGATGATCTTCCAGCCTGAATGTCCCTTCTTGAACAGCAGGGAGAAGATTCCGTCGGCGTTGCCGCCGCCTGCTGAGGTCCGGTCCAAGTGAAAGTTCCCCGTGGCGGCAGCGTAATTGGAATCGAGGATCCTGATCGCCAGGTTTGAAAAGGTTAATTTACCCATAGCCGCCGGCGTAGCGTAAACCCTTTTGTAGCGTTCGAGGATCGTCGCATAGCCATACTCCACTTTCTCGCCCACGAAAGTAGTGGCGGGGGAATTTTCGTAGCTGGTCATGAAAGCATTCACATCGCCCCGGTTCCAGTCTTCCGCCTGCTTATGCAGGAGCTGTTGAATGGCCGCCTGGGTGGATGGTTGCGGCCACGAGTGGCCTGTTGCCAGTAGGGCGAAGGCGAGTAAAAGACCAAAGCGTTTCATGTGTCGTTCCTTTAAACCCAGAACTGGCGTCCTTGGCTATTCTCAGCCCTCAGCGGCTTCCATGAGACGGCGGGGCTGAAAGAGTCTGCGTGAGAACTCGGTCACCAGCAAGAAATACAGTTATCTACGACGCCACCCCGGTCTAAATGACCCGGAGGGCTTGAAAGCCCCGCCCCTTCAAAGCCACCTCGATCCGTTAAGTACGCCCACCAACAGAATTGTCATCCCGACCGGAGCGTAGCGAAGTGGATCTGCGGTTTTGCTGATTCGCCGCGCTCTTCCATTCGCTTGCCAAGAAGACACCGCCTGGACCCCCCACAAAATTGTCGTCCCGACCGAAGCGTAGCGAAGTGGAGCGACTGTCTGCGGTTTCTTGAACCGGCAATAAATCTTTATGGAACCATCGGTTCTCACCCAGACTCTGAAGCCCGCCCCTTCAAAGCCAAAACTCACAGCCTCCCAGGATGACAATTCTGTCGGCAACAACTTCATCCCGGGTTCAGCCGCCCACCCCGGGTAGGTCTTGCTACTACAATGAAGTATGTCCCCTATGAAGACGGTGCATACGGTCTGCTCGCATGATTGCCCGGACTCCTGTGCCGTTCTTGTAACTGTGGATGAGCTAGGGAAGGCTACCCGCGTGCAGGGTGATCCCTCGCATCCGGTTACGCGGGGATTTCTGTGCGCAAAAGTCTCGAAGTATTTGGATCGGGTCTATTCGCCCGCGCGGGTGCTTCAGCCGATGCGCCGGCGAGCCGGGAAGGCAAAAGGCGAAGTAACGTATGGCCGCGAGACCGAGGTCTTCGAGCCCATCCATTGGCATGAGGCCCTGGACCTGATTGCGCAGCGCCTCCAGCTCATTTCTGACGAACACGGTCCTGAGGCTATTCTGCCATACTCCTACGCGGGAAATATGGGCGTGCTGGGCTATGGCTCGATGGACCGCCGCTTCTTTCATCGCCTGGGCGCCTCGCGGTTGGATCGCACTATTTGCGCCACACCCGGGGCCGACGCCCTGCTATCGGTTTACGGGAAGAAGCTGGGCACGTCTCCGGAAGATTTCCGGCAGGCGCGTTACATCATCGCCTGGGCCGCGAATATCCACGGCAATAACGTTCACCTCTGGCCCTTCGTCCAAGAAGCACGCAGAAAAGGGGCAAAGCTGGTGGTGATCGATCCCTACCGAACCCGGACGGCTCGAGCGGCTGACTGGCACCTGCCCATTCATCCAGGCACGGACTGCGCGCTCGCGCTTGGCCTGATGCACGTGATCATCCGGGATGGGCTGCATGACAGCGGCTATATCGCGCAACACACGCATGGTTTCGAGGCCCTGCGCGATCATGTTCTCGCGTACACGCCGGATTGCGTTGCCGGGCTCACAGGCCTCGAGGCCGAGGATGTCGAACGGCTGGCGCGAGAATATGCGACCAGCACACCGGCGGCGATTCGATTGAACTATGGCGTGCAGCGTTCGCAAAACGGCGGAGCCGCGACACGTGCAATCTGTATGCTGCCCGCTCTGATCGGCGCCTGGAAGCACCAGGGTGGAGGCTTACAACTCTCCACCAGCGGAGCATTCTCATTTGACAGCGCGGCGCTGGAGCGGCCCGATCTGATGATGGCCAGTTCGCTGAAGCGGCCGGCGCGCATCGTGAATATGTCCCAGCTGGGACACGCCCTTACCGAGCTCGACTGCCCACCCGTGAAAGCGCTTTTCGTCTACAACTCGAACCCGGCGGCGATCGCTCCCAACCAAAATGCCGTAAGGCGGGGCATGCTGCGCCCGGACCTGTTCACCGTGGTGCACGAGCAGTTCTTCACGGACACCACCGACTATGCAGACATCGTATTGCCGGCCACGACGTTCCTGGAGCATACGGATTTTCAGGGAGCGTACGGTCACTACTTCCTGCAGCTTTCCGAGCAGGCCATTGCTCCTCTCGGAGAGGCGCGGTCGAACGTATGGCTCTTCGGTGAACTCGGCCGCCGTATGGGTTTTGCCGAATCATGTTTCCACGACACTGTTGATGATCTGATCGGACAGGCGCTGGGAAAGGGAGCACAGGAACTCAGAACGAAGAAGCGGATACGGCAGGACGCCGAGGCGGAGGAGTTCCGCGATGGAATCTTTCCCACCCCCAGCGGAAAGATCGAGTTTTACTCAACCGCACTCGCGGCGCAGGGGATGGATCCACTGCCCACGTTTCATGCTCCGGAGGAATCGCGCCGGGGCGCGAAGGCGCACGAATTCCCGCTGGAGTTTCTTCCCCGCAAGGCCGAGAACTACATGAACTCGACTTTCGCCAACCTGCCGGGACATCAAAAGATGGAGTCACCTGGCCTGGCGATGATGCACGCGCTTGACGCGGGTGCACGGTGCATCGAGGACGGAGACTGGGTCGAAGTATTCAATGCGCGAGGAAAGATTCGTCTGCGGGCGCGTGTCGATGGCAGTGTTCCGGCAGGAGTTGTTGCTGCCAGTCTCAATTGGAACAAGCTCTCTCACGGGGGGAATAATGTGAACGCGCTTACCTCAGAGCGGCTCACCGACCTGGGTCGCGGAGCCACCTTCTACTCCACACTGGTGGAGGTGCGAAAGCTTAGCCGGGAGGAAGCACAAAACGCGTTCCCTCCGATAGACTAGGGACATCGCTGAACAGGCCAGGGAAACGAGGGTTCTCTGAAGAGTACGGCTTTTACTGGGCTGGGAAGAAAGACCAGAACATTTTCAGGCACCTTCGGCACGGCTAGAGCCGTGCCCTGATACAAAACGGCGTTTTTCCTCGGCTTGTTAAACATGTGACAGACGATGCCGTTTCCAGCGGGTTTCCAGTGCGCGGGCTGTGGAGAGTGGAATGAGATCGTGGTGGACGAATCTGCCGGGGGGCGGCAGTGTTACGTGGAAGACTGCCAGGTCTGTTGCAAGCCAAACCAACTTTCCGTCTCCTGGGATTCCGAAATGGGCGAATTTTTTGCGTGCAGCGAACTGGAGAGCTAATGGGGTTGTGAGGTTTGCGCTGAGCGGATCCTGGGGATGGTAATCGGCGTGAGAAACCATTCCCCGGAGTTGGGGAGTACCCCTTCCGTCACATATAATCGCCTTTTCCTCGACCAGGATCCGATCTTTAGCAGTGAGGGTGTGCCTATTCTTCGCGTCGTGTCAGGGAGCCTTCGCTCCCGGTTTTATCCGAGCCAACCTGCGCGGTTTTTTTTAAGGATGTGCAGGATCCTGGGTTTGCTTCTCTTATGCAGTTCCAGTCTGATGGCCTGGGCTCAGCAGGACGCCACCCCGCCGGCTTCGCCGGACGTGATCCAGCAAATTCGTGTCATTGGCAACCGGCGCATCCCGCGAGAGACGGTACTGGCGCGGCTGTTCACCCACGTAGGAGACACCTACGACCCGGCAACCATTGAGCGGGATTTCAACTCGCTGTGGAACACAGGATATTTCGAGAATCTTCAGATCGCCCGGGAGGACTCCCCCAAAGGCGTGATTCTCGACGTCATCGTGAAAGAGAAGCCGACGATCCGCGAAATCACCTACCCGGGACTGAACTCGGTATCACAGTCGGACGTTCTCGATCGCTACAAGAAGGAGCATTTCACAGGCTTCTCGCCGGAGAGCCCCTACGACCCGACCAAGCTCGCGCGGGCCGTGGATATAGTCCGTGCCCTTCTGGCTGAGCATGGGCATCAATTTGCGACGGTCAAGCCTGAGATCAAGAACATTCCGCCTTCTTCGGTGTCGATCATTCTGCGCGTCAAAGAAGGTCCCACGGTGAAGGTAGGCAATATCACCTTCAACGGGAACCGGTCCATTCCGTCACGCGACCTGAGGGCGGCGATGAAGAATCTCCGGCCGGTGGGAGTACCGCATTCGATTTTTCTGGAAAACCTCTTCGCGCGCACATACGACGCCAGCAAGCTTGAGGAAGATACAGAGCGGGTTCGCCGCGCGATGCAGGATCGAGGCTATTTCCGGGCGGCGGTGGGCGATCCGACCACGCACATCAGGAGTGAAGGCGGCCTCTCATTTTTTACCTTCCGCCCGCGAACGGGTAAGCGAATTGATATCCGTCTTCCGGTAGACGAGGGCGAACGATACAAGCTCGGCGGCATCACCTTCACGGGCAATGCGCACGTGCAAAATGTCAAAGCGCTGCGCTCGCAGTTTCCGACGAAGGACGGGGAGTATTTCAACGCCACCGCCGTCGGCAAGGGTCTCGAGAATCTGCGCAAGGCATACGGTTCGCTAGGCTACATCAACTTCACGGCGGTGCCGAACCCGCGCCCCGACGATGCGAAACACCTGGTCTATCTGGACATCGACATCGACGAAGGCAAGGCGTTTACCGTTTCGCGCATCGAATTTCAAGGCAATACCATCACGCGCGACCGGGTCATCCGCCGGGAATTGTTGATCGAAGAGGGCGCGCCGTATAACAGCAACCTGTGGGAGCAAAGCATTCTTCGCCTGAACCAGTTGGACTACTTCGACGCGCTCAAGGTCGATCAGGATTCCGAGCTTCACCAGGACAACGACACGGGGACCGTTTCGCTGCTGCTGAAAGTACATGAGAAGGGCAAGAACTCGATCGGCCTGAATGGAGGCGTAAGCGGCCTTTCCGGCACCTTCCTGGGGGTTAATTACGCGACTAACAATTTCCTGGGACTGGGCGAGACATTGAGCCTGCAGGGCAATCTCGGCAATCTGGCGCGCAGCGCGGTATTTGCGTTTACCGAGCCCTATCTGCGCAATAAGCCTATGAGCCTCGGCTTCCAGCTCTTCTCGAGGAAGACGGACTACAATTCCTCCCGCAATTACGCGGCGGTCACTGGCCAGAGTGCAAACCTTTCGGCAGCCCAGCAATCGCTGACCCAGAACTACAACCAGTCTTCGACAGGCTTGAATTTCTCGCTCAGCTATCCCCTGCGCCACGCGTTCAAGCGAGTGGGACTGACTTACAGCTGGGATAAGTCCACCATCACCACGTTCAGCCAGGCTTCCGCCAACCTGTTCGAAACGCTGGCATTCCGCAGCGGCCAGATTCAAGGGCCCAACGCGCTGGCAGGAATCTATACCAGCGCAGTTTCGTTGAGTTACCAATACAACAAGGTGGGTCCGTCGGTTTTTAAGGCCCGCTTCGGTTCGGAAGTCTCCGCTGCCCTTCAGCTTGCGGGTATTTGGGGCAACGTTCGGTATTTCAGTCCTGTTGTCCAGTACAAGCACTACATAGCAATGAATGGGCTTCACCCCAATCGCGACGGCCGCAACGTATTTGCCTTCCGCGTACAAGGCTCCTACATACAGGGTTTTGGCGGCGATGTTGCGCCGCCGTTCGCCCGCTTCTACTCCGGCGGCGACTTCGAATTGCGTGGCTTCGATGTGCGCGCGGCAACGCCGTATGCATTCATTCCGGTGCGGGCCAACATCACGCTCACGAATCCTGACGGCACGCCTGTACCCATCGATCCAACCAACTACACCCTGGGCAATATTCAGATTCCGATTCCGATCTACCGGCCGGTGTCGGTCGGGGGCGATGGGAAGATCACCACCAACTTTGAGTACCGCATTCCGCTTGGCGGTCCGGTTACGTTTGCCCTGTTCGACGACTTCGATATCACGTCTGTGATTCGTCAATCGCAGTTGCGGCAAAGCGTGGAGGGGGCCGATCAGCTCAACTCGCCACTGTACGGTTGTACGTCGTACTTCAATGGCTCCTGCCAGGGCGGCCAACAGATCACGTTCATCAACTTAATCCGGCCGATTGGCGGGACTAACGTGGTGCCGCGCGATTCGGTCGGCGCGGAGGTGGACGTGATTTTGCCCATCGTCAACGCGCCGTTCCGCCTGTATTACGCCTACAACGTGGCTCGCCTCTATGAGCAAAGGCAAGGCGAGAGTCTGATCACCCGCAGCATGTTCCCCGCTGGAGGAGCGGGCGACTTCACCTACGATGAGGCAATTACCGCGTACAACTCGCTGCTGCAGTTCCGTGAACCGCGAAAGACGTTCCGCCTCAGTGTCAGCACCACATTCTAGAACTTGTCTCATGTATGGGTCTCATATATGGGCCTGGGGCTTCTGGTTGGACCCTGAGCCCCGCTTCGAGGGCGGGTCTCATGCGCGGCCTCTCCGAAATTTGTCTATTTATGAGACCAGTTCTAGATGTTTGGGTTGGCCTGTGCGTTGACGGTAATTCCGGC
>JBARKD010000377.1:0-11303 GCA_049800615.1 Acidobacteriaceae bacterium
CGCCCTGGTAAAAAATCGTCCCGCTGAACATCACCGAGAGCGGAATATCCCCCGCCTCGAGTGCATGAAAGTACTTGGTCGCCGCGACATTGAAATCGAATGTGCACGGAAGCTGCAAATCGACGAGCACGTTGCCGCGGAAAGCAGGAACGGCGAGCGTGGTATTCATCCACAACAGCGGTCTCACTGTCCGGCTCCAACGCTCCGGCGTTCCAAAGAGGTCGAGCAACTTCTCTTGCTCGGGGGAACCGTAGCGCCGCTTGGAAGGCTCTATCTGCACCTGGCAGCGCAAGCTCAGCGAATGGATGTCCTCCTCCGCCGGTAGATTGGTGATCCGCAGTTTTAGAGCAATCAGTGGAGTGGCGGAGTAGGGAACCGCTTCCGCCCCCTCGATCTTGAAATGCACCTCAGGCATGCGTAGCCTCTCGTACTTCCACACTGCGCTTGTTCAGGTCGGCGAAGAACTGATGAATCTCCTTCCAGACCTCGGCGCCGCCGGAAAGGCCTCGCCAATTCATGCGAATCAGGCCAACCAGCTTATAGCATTCGTCGATAGGAGCGATGAAGTACTGTCCCGGCTGGCTCACCCGATTGACCAGGAAGGTCTCGACGTCGGATTCCATCTTCTCGAGGGCAGGATGCTCCGCGGCGATCTCCGACCAGGACTCGAGGCTGAGCAGCGATTCGACCGCGCCGCCCGGGCTGGGATACATTGCTCTCACCTTACCCGCCGCGCTGTCGCGATAGAAGAATGCCAGGTTGATAGGGATCATCAGCGACTCCCACTGCAGATCGGACATGCGAAAGTCGGGAAGTACCTTTGCTCGCCTCGGGATGCGCAGATAATGCGCGCCCGATTGCCCGCAGAAGAGGACTGCGCAGCCATCGCAAGAGCACATTACCTGGCGGCTTACCGAATGCAGAAGATGCTGATGAACAGGGGCAAGCGCGACGCTGCAAAGCTCGCACCGTTCCGCCGCCGGAGCGCGGCGGGCAATCTGATTAAGAAAACTTGGCCGTTGTTGCGACACTGCCTCTTCTTCCTTTGAAGGGGCGGGGCTTCAGTCCCGCCGTCCAGGTGCTCGATGTGAGCGGCTTTACAGGCTGCGGAAAAACAACGCAGCGGCTCGACAAGCTTACCATTCGTAGCCACTTGTCTAGGCAGGCATACATTATCTAGCGCCTCGCTCGTTGCTTCGGCGCGTTTTTCCGCAGCCTGTTTAGCCCCCGAGGTCGTCACTCCATCCAGCCTCACTCACCTTCGAGCGCCGACTCACGGCGGCGGCATATGCGGCATGCGCTCGTCGATCGGCTTACGGTCTTCCACGTTGACCCCGGTCGCGTCCTCTGCATGCCGGTCCACGGGCTTGGCCAGTGGTTCCACGCGAAGCGAAGGCCGGTATTGCGTGCTTTTCTGGTAAGGCATCGTGTTCCTCCTTCGAATGCCGATTCATTTCAGGATGACCAGGCGCGACGCAGAAGCGGATTCAGCCGCCGCATTCTCCGCGATGATCTCGACAATGTCGGGAGCCGCTTCGTAGAGCGCCTCCTCCACCGCGGTCTTCAACGTCTCCGAAGACCCAGAGCAACTGCCGCAGGTTCCATGCAATTTCAGGCGCACGATTCCATCACGAACGCTCAACAGCTCGCAGTCTCCGCCATGAGACTGCAGATACGGTCTGGCCGCTTCGAGTCCGCGCATCACCCTGACTTCTATATCGTCGGGATGCAGAGAGTGCAGCAGGAACATCCCGGCCACAAGATTGTCCTCGAGGGCCGCCTCCAACGCCCGCTCGCCTTCGAGGCTCTCCCGGCACTTCTCGATCAAACGCTCGAGGGCGGCGCCGTGCATCTGAATGACAGATTGAACCAGCTCCAGGGCCGCCGCCCGAACCTCCGGGTCGCCACATTGCTCGAGCTTCGCCGCCATCTTTTCGATCCGTTCACTCTGCCCGCGAAACTCTCCTCGCGCCGGCGCGGCCACCGGACCCTCCGCCTGCGCCGCCATTACTTGCTCCCCGCCACTCCGAACATGGGTGAATGTTTCACTTCGAGCACCTTGCCGTCCCCGACGTACATGTGGACTCCACAAGGCAGGCACGGATCAAAACTGCGAACCGTCCGCATGATGTCGATCCCCTTGAAGTTCTCCGGGCCGTTCTCCTCAAAAATGGGGGTATTTTGCACCGCATCTTCGTAAGGTCCAGGTGTCCCGTATATATCGCGCGGGTTGGCATTCCAGGGGGTGGGCGGATACGGATGGTAGTTGGCGATCTTGCCCTCGCGAATCACAACATGGTGGGAAAGGACACCGCGCACAGCTTCATGGAAACCGCACCCAATGGCTTCTTCCGGAACTTTGAAATCAGACCACGTTGCCGTGCGCCCGGCGTGTAGCTCGCCCAGCGCCTTCTCCACAAAATAGAGAGCCGTCGCCGCCGCGTACGCCTGGAAATACGTACGAGCCCTGTCCCGTTCAATGGCGTTGCTCCACTGCGGGATCTTCCACTCAAATTCGGTCTCGGGCAGCATTGCCGTTTTGGGAAGATTGATCTTCACGCTGTGCCCCGTGGCTTTCACATACCCGATATCGACTAGCCCGGAAAGCGCCGTGGACCACAGGCGCGCGATTGGGCCGCCACCCGTGTCGAGCGCGAGGTGATCGCCGGTGCGCTTGTCATACCACCGCGGAGACATCACCCAGGTGTACTTGCCGCTGAAATCGCGCCTCTGCGGGCGGGGCAGCGTGCTCTGGTTCCACGGATGATGTTGGTCCACCGCATTCCCCAGCGGATCTCTCGCGACGAACGTCTCTGCTCCCTGCCAGTCATCGTAGTAAGAACTGCCCAGCAGAATCCTTATATTCAGGTTGATGTCTACCAGGTTATTGGTGACCAGCTTTCCGTCCACCACCACGCCGGGGGTGACATACATCTTGCGTCCCCATTCCGCCATGTTTTTGTAGGTGTAATCACATGCGTCGGGATCGTTATACGAGCCCCAACAGGCCAACAACGTGCGCCGCAATCCGACTTTTTCGTAGCCGGGCAGTGCTTCATAGAAGAAGTTGAACAGGTCGTCATGCAGGGGAACGACCTTCTTCATGAACTCGACATACTTCATCAGGCGAACCAGGTAATCCGTAAACAACTGGATGGTGGCCACCGTGCCGACGCCGCCCGGGTACAGCGTCGAAGGATGCACATGCCGTCCTTCCATCAGGCAGAACATTTCCCGCGTCATGCGGCTCATGGCCAGCGTCTCGCGATAGAAGCCGCCCGTAAATGGGTTGAGCGCCGTCATGATCTCCGCGATGGTTTTGTATCCGTGTTTGTCTCCGTTGGGGCAAGCCGTAGATTGCGCCTTTGCCCAGACCCCTGGATTCGTCTCTTTGACCATTTGTTCGCAAAAATCCACGCCCACTAGGTTGTCCTGGAAGATGTTGTGGTCGAACATGTACTCGGCGGCTTCGCCCAGGTTGATGATCCACTCCGCCAAGGGAGGCGGCTTCACCCCAAAGGCCATGTTCTGCGCGTACACTGCGCAGGTTGCATGATTATCGCCGCAGATCCCGCAAATTCGGCTGGTAATAAAATGCGCATCGCGCGGGTCTTTGCCCTTCATGAAAATGCTATAGCCACGAAATATCGACGATGTGCTGTGGCATTCTGCCACTTCCCGGTTCGCGAAGTCGATCTTGGTGAAAATACCAAGACTGCCCACGATCCGCGTAATCGGGTCCCAATTCATCTCGACCAGATTGGGCTTCTTTCTATCGATCTCGGGTATCGTCTCTGGATAAGTCGCCATCTTCATTCCTCTCAGTTAAAAAAGCGCCTCTGTTCGATCGAAATCGCGATCGGCCGCTAATAAGTCGTGGGCCGGTAGCCGGTTGTCAACTGGCCGCCCGGATGCCTCCACTTCGGTTCCTTGTTCACCGTGGTATTGGTGATTCCGCGCATGGCCCGGATGAAGCGTCCGTAGGTCCCGATGATGTTGGAAGAAATCTTCGCCCCCGGCGGTTCATCCATGAACGGCATGAACTTATCCGGGAAGCCCGGCATCGTGCATCCGATGCAGATGCCCCCTACATTGGGGCAGCCGCCAATCCCTCGCATCCATCCCCGCTTGGTTACGTTGCAATCGACCACCGGACCCCAGCAACCCATTTTCACCAGGCACTTCGACGAACCGTAGTGGTCGGCAAAGTCCCCCTGCTCGTAGTACGAACCGCGATCGCAGCCCTCATGCACGGTCTTGCCGAACAGCCAAGTGGGCCGCAGTTGCTTATCCAAGGGAATCATCGGCGCCAACCCTGCCACCTGATACAGCAAATAGAGGACGGTTTCCATAAAGTTGTCCGGCTGCACGGGGCAGCCCGGTACATTGACAATCGGCAGACCAGCCTTCGAGCGCCAGTCCCAGCCCAGATAATCAGCCAGACCCATGCATCCGGTAGGGTTTCCCGCCATGGCATGAATACCGCCGTAGGTCGCGCAAGTGCCCGCGCCGATGATTGCCAGGGCCTTCGGCGCCAGCCGGTCAATCCACTCACAGGTGGTGATCGGCTGCCCCGTGTTCGGATTTGTGCCAAGTGCCGCCCAGTAACCTTCCTTCTTGATCTTCTCGTTCGGTATGGAGCCCTCGACCACCAGGACGAAGGGTTCCAGCAGTCCCTTTTCCGCCTCGTAGAAGAACTTCATGAATTCGTCGCCGTTCTCATAAGCGAGTACCGGGTTGTGCAGATGAACTTTGGGCAATCCCGGAATGGCGCCAAGCAAAACATCTTCCAGGCTCGGCTGCTCCGCGGCGGTAACAGATACACTGTCCCCATCGCAACTGAGCCCGGCTGTAATCCAGAGAATGTGTACGTCAGAAACGGCGGGAGCTTTTGTCACACTGCTTACCTTCTCAGCCATGAACCTCTCCTTTAGCCTTGCCAGCGGAGCGAATAGAAAACAGCAGCACTATGTTTGAGGAACGGCCAGGAAATTCAATGCAGTTTCAGCTCTGAGTTCCGGATCGCATCGCAAACGAGAGGAAACTACGCTCAGCTCGCATACGCTGTCAAACCAATCTATTCATGCGCTGGAGCAGACGATTCACTGTGTAACGAGGCCATCTGGGTTCCCCTTGTACGAGCCTCAGGGGAAACCCTACGGTGCGGAGATCGTTCGCGAGAAGGGCGACGACGGAAGCATTCTGGGCATTCTGATTAACAGATGCGCGGCAGTTGCTCGCCGAACATCACATCCAGCACACGCCTTCCACCGATTCGCGTCTGCATTAACACCATGCCTGGATGTTGGCTGACTACCTCGCCGATGATCGCAGCGTCGCGGCCGAGCGAATGTTGCCGCATCTGCGCCAGCACGGCTTCCGCCCGTTCCGCGGCGACAATGGCTACAAGTTTCCCCTCGTTGGCCACATAGAGCGGATCCAGACCCAGAACCTCGCACGCGCCTTTGACCGTCTCCCGCACAGGAATAGCCGGCTCCTGCAAAATCATGCCCACGCCTGACCGCTCGGCGATCTCATTCAGCGTGGTAGCCACACCACCCCGCGTGGGATCGCGCAGGCAATGGAGGAACTCCGTGCCGCTTGCCGGTGGGGTAGCGAGCATGCTGCTGACGAGTCCGGATAAAGACGCGCAATCGCTCTCGATTGCCCCCTCAAACTCCAGGCCTTCCCGCTGCGACATGATTGCGATTCCATGGTCGCCGATGTAGCCGCTCACAAGGATCTTGTCCCCCGGACGAGCCTGGTCGGCTGAGATGCTGACCCCCTCGTCGATGAGTCCAATACCGCTGGTGGTAATAAAAATCTGGTCGCCCTTCCCTCGGTTCACTACCTTGGTGTCCCCGGTCACCAGCTCCACCCCGGCCTCTGCCGCCGCCGCCCGCATCGAGGCAACGACTCGCCGCAGGTCTTCGATTGCCAGCCCTTCTTCCAAAATGAAGGCCGCGGACAAATACAAGGGCCGCGCGCCGCACATTGCCAGATCGTTCACGGTCCCGTTGATGGCCAGTTGTCCAATGTCCCCTCCGGGGAAAAAGATGGGTGTCACCACAAAAGAATCTGTCGTGAACGCCAGACGAGCGCCGCCCGCGCTCACCACCGCCTGGTCGTCGCGCTTGTCTAAAATCGGATTCCTGAACGCAGGCAGAAAAATCTGGTCGATCAGATCGGCCGTGAGTTTCCCTCCGCTGCCATGGCCCAGAACAATTTGCTGATGATCGAAGATCGGTAACGGGCAAGACCCAAACGATGCTGCCGAAATCTTAGTGCTTGCCATTGGCTACAGCTCCGTCGGGGTTCGTCATCCCAGGCGCAACGATCACGTGCAGCTCTTCTTCATCCTTCAAATGCCGCCCATATGCGTAGTAAGCTGCGCAGGCTCCTTCCGCTGACACCATGGTCGCGCCCAAAGGTCTTAGGGGAGTGCAAAGGGTACCGAACGCACAACAGTCATGCGGCTTCTTGATGCCGCGCAGAATCTGGCCGCTGATGCATATCTCCGGTTCCATGGTGGCGATCTCTGCTACATCGAACAACTTCTCCGCGTCCTGCGCGGAAAACTCCTCCCGCAGACGATACCCGCTCATCGGAATGTTGCCGATGCCACGCCACTTGCGGTCGCTGACGGCAAACACCTGTTTC
The DNA here is from genome assembly GCA_049800615.1 of Acidobacteriaceae bacterium. GTDB lineage: Bacteria > Acidobacteriota > Terriglobia > Terriglobales > Acidobacteriaceae > PALSA-350. The sequence continues at coordinate 6,661 of JBARKD010000377.1, forward strand.
ACCAAAGCTTGCGCAGGCCGATTTCCCTGGCGGTCCAGAATACGGGAATATTGGTTCTCCACCACCGCTCGGCCCTGTTCTAACTGCTGCAGCGTCATCAGCGTTCCGTGGAGAATATCGAGCGGCTCAAATCCCGTGACGACAATCGGCACCCGGTAGCGCGCGGCGATGGGATCGTACTCGGAATATCCCATCACTGCGCATACATGGCCCGGGCCTAAAAAGCCCTGTACCCGATTATCGGGTGACGACAGTATCGCTTCCAGCGCCGGAGGCACCCGCACATGCGACACCAGCAGCGACACATTGCTGAGCTGCTCATCTCTGGCACGCCGCGCCAGCATCGCATTTGCTGGAGCCGTGGTCTCAAACCCGATGGCAAAAAACACCACCTGCTTGTTGGGATTGGCTCGCGCAATTTTCAGGCAGTCCAGCGGAGAATAGACAACCCGCACATCTCCACCCTGCGACTTGATCGTGAACAAATCGCCTGCAGATCCTGGCACGCGCAGCATGTCCCCAAAAGAGCAGAAGATCACCTCCGGCCGTCGCGCAATCGCGTGCGCCTTATCGATCATCTCCAGCGGCGTCACGCAAACCGGGCAGCCCGGACCGTGCACCAGTTCCACACCCTCAGGCAGCAACCGATCGAGTCCGTGCTTCACTATGGAGTGGGTTTGTCCCCCACACACTTCCATCAATACCCACGGGCGCGTCTGGATCCGGCGCATCTCGTGCACAATCTTCTTTGCCACTACACCATCCCGGTACTCATCGAGGTATTTCATTGCCGGTAACCTCCTGGTTCGATCTCTTCGACGATGGGCGACTCAAGTTCGGTGAGCTGGTCCAGTTCCATCAGCGCCTGGTACGTGCGCGCGGCCTCCGCCTCGTCCACCCGGCTGATGGCAAAGCCGACATGCACCAATACCCACTCGCCCGCCTGGGTCTCCGGCACATACTCGAGGCAAGCCTCGCGCACAATTCCGCCAAACTGCACCCTGGCCATGCGCAGACCGCGCTGATCGAATGTCTCCAGGACCTTGCCGGGAATTGCCAGGCACATATCAGCCTCCTTCATGCAAACGCTGGTTGGCGATCACCGCCTGTCCCAGGGAGAGCCCGCCATCGTTTGCCGGCACTTGGGTATGCAGGAAAACCTCAAACCCGCGCCGCCGCAACTCTACCACCGTATGGTCCAGCAGGTACAGGTTCTGAAAGCTTCCGCCGCTCAGGCAAACCCGATTCAGGCCATCGCTCGTACCGATCCTGGCGCACAGTTCGCCAATCGCAGCACTCAAGGTATTGTGAAAACACGCCGAAATCTCTCCTCGCGGCCGCCCCCGGCCCAGCTCTTTCACAATCGTTACAATGGCCGGCCGCATATCGAGTATTGCTGTTTCCCCATCTTCGATCGCGAAGTCATAGCGATCGTCGATGCAAGCATCCGCCAGTGCCTCGAGGGCAATCGCAGCCTGTCCTTCGAAAGTCACTTCCGGCGCCAATCCGAGCAGCGCCGCGACCGCGTCGAAAAGCCGCCCGCATGACGATGTCTGGACTGTCTGAATCTGCTCCGCCAGCATCTTACCGACCAGCGCAAGCTGTTTCTCCGAGACTGTCTCAAAGCAGGTCAAACCGCTCAAAAATTGTGGCCCGCAACTATCGCGCACGTAGCTCAGCGCCATTCGCCACGGCTGCCGCACCGCGGCGTCTCCTCCGGGGAGCAGGACGTTCCGCAGGTGAGCGCGTCGCTTGAACCCCGCAAAATCAGCCGCCAGAAACTCGAATCCCCAGATCCTGCCGTCGCTTCCAAACCCTGTCCCATCGAGCGCCACACCCAGTACCCGGCCGCGCAGCCGATTCTCCGCCATGCAGCTTGCGATGTGCGCATGATGGTGCTGCACGCCGATCTTGCGTTCGATTCCGGACTTCATCGCCATACGCGTGCTCAAATAGCTCGGATGTAGGTCGTAAGCCACTGCCGATGGCGTGACCTTGAAGATGTGCCCGAGGTTGTTGAGTGTTTCCTCAAAGAACTGCATGGTCTCGTAATTCTCGAGGTCGCCGATGTGCTGGCTCAGGACGGCGTAGCGGCCTTTGGTCAGGCAGAAGGTGTTTTTCAACTCCCCGCCGAACGCCAACACCTCCTCCATTTCGCAGCCCATGTCGATCGCCTGGGGAACAAATCCGCGGGACCGGCGCAGCACCCGTTCCTTTCCCTCGAACGTGCGCACGACCGAGTCATCCACCCGCGTGGCAATGTCCCGGTTGTGCAGCAGGAACCAATCTGCCACCCCGCCCAGGCGGTTCACGGCATCTTCGTTGCTGGTGACAATCGGCTCCTCGCTCAGGTTGCCGCTGGTCATCACCAGGGCCACCCATGCGGACTCCATTTCTGGCGAATCGCTGAAAAGCAGGTAGTGCAGGGGAGTGTAGGGCAGCATCACTCCGAGGGTGCGATCCCCGGGGGCGATTTCCGGAGCAAGGGTAGTCCCTTCCCGTCGCGCCATGATCACAATCGGCCGGCGCGGATGCAGCAAAGAGACTTCGTCGGCGCTTGAGACCTCGCACAGTAATCTGGCCGTCGCGAGATCGCGAGCCATCAAAGCGAATGGCTTGTGTAGACGCCGTTTGCGCCTGCGCAGCTCCGCAACGGCGGACGGGTTGGTTGCATCGCAGGCCAGCAAAAACCCTCCCAGCCCCTTAACGGCAACAATTTTTCCTTCGCCCAGCAATGCTCGTGTCCGGCGCAGGATTGCCAGCGAATTTCCCCGTTCAAATGAGATCTCTGCTTCCCGTTTCACCAGGGCAAGCGACGGCCCGCAAACCGCGCATGCATTTGGCTGTGCATGGAAGCGCCGGTCGTTGGGATCGTCATACTCTTTCTGGCAATCCCCGCACATCACGAACCGCGCCATCGTGGTGGTTGCGCGATCGTAAGGGATGTCGCGAAGGATGGTGTAGCGCGGCCCGCAGTGGGTGCAGTTGGTGAATGGATAGCCGTAGCGCCGGTTGCATGGATCGCCAAAGTCATGCCAGCAGGCATCGCATGTGCCGGCGTCGGGCGAGACCAGCGCAAATTCCCCCATCTCTTCACGGCTATGAAGAATGGAAAAACCTGATCCGCCCTCGACCGCAACTTCAGAGATGCTTATCCCGGTGATCTCCGCCAGCGCGGGAGGATCTTCTGCGAGGGTCTGGAGAAAGATCTCCAGGTCCTCGCCCTCGACTTCGATGGTCACTCCGGAAGACGAGTTAAAGACATACCCACTCAGACCCAGGGAATTCGCCAGCTTGTAAACAAACGGGCGGAATCCCACCCCCTGCACAATGCCTCGCACCTGGATATGTTTGCGTTGCCTCATAGCTCAGCCTGGTGAAGCGAGAGCTTTCTTGCGGGTAATATCGTGGACAACCCGGCCATCCATGTTCGCATGGCCAACACATCGTCCCGCTACCCGGAACAGAATTCTTCTTTTCCTGCCCGTTCAGGCCGGAAAAGGTTGACAACCGTATTCGCGGACAAAAATCATGCTAATCGACATGGTATGCGTCCGTACCGCCAAGCGGAATGCTGGTTCCGCAGGCGGAACCGGGCCCCTGCCTTGACTCGAGGGCTATTTTGATGGAAGCTCCTGCACTTGTTCGTCCCCATGCCGAAAACGGTTCGCGAACCAACGACCTGTATCAGTTACAAAGCCTGGACCGCGCCGTTGCGGTTCTCGAGATGCTGGGGGAGAGCGATACTGCGCTGAGCCTCGCCGAGCTATGCCAGAGGCTGCGTTTGCACAAGAGCACCGCGCATCGATCGCTCATGGTGCTGGAACGCAGTGCTCTGATTGAGCGTACCCTCGAGAATCGCTTCCGACTCGGCATGAAGCTCTATGAGCTTGGGAACCGGGCCGTCGAGCAGGTCGACCTGCGCACGCGCGTCCATCCTTATTTTCGTCGCCTTGCCGCCAGCGTTGGCGAAACCGTTCATCTCAGCGTGTTGCAGAAAACTTCCATCGTGTACCTGGACAAGGTGGAACCAAACCGCAGAGTATGCGTCAGCTCAAAAACCGGAACCTCGAACCCCGTCTACTGCACCTCGATGGGCAAGGCATTGCTGGCCTTTCAGCCTCCTGAGGTCATCGAGCAGATCGTCTCCAGGATCCGTTTTGTGCGCTACACCCATAAGACGCTTACCTCCCGTGAGGCTCTAATGAAAGCGCTGGAGAGGGTGCGGCGTCGCGGCTATGCCATTGACGACCAGGAAATCGAGATTGGTGTGCGTTGTGTAGGCGCGCCAATCTTTGATGAAAATCATCATGCCCTTGCTGCTGTCAGCGTTTCCGGCCCCGTCTCCCGGATCACAGCTTCCACCATGCCCGAGATTGCCGAGCACCTGTTGCGCTGTTGTCATGACATCTCCCGGTCGTTAGGACTGCAATCCAAAAAGAGGCCGCGCATTCTTTCCGCCTTCGAACGCCACTACCAGGGCTAGTGTTACAGAGAAGGGGTTGATTGAGAGGGTCGGGGTTGGGGAAGGGAACAGCAGGTCCCTCCACTGCGCTACGCTTCGGTCGGGATGACAATTCCGTTGAGGGGATTAGGAAAACTGCAGATTCCTCGGCTTCGCTCGGAATGACAAAGGAGAGGCT
>JBARKD010000378.1:0-16613 GCA_049800615.1 Acidobacteriaceae bacterium
CGGGTGCCCCATCCTTCGCGCTTTCTGCGAAGGGTGGGATAAGAAGAAGTTGCGGGGAAGGGCCTCGGGTGAAGAGCAGTGGCATCCCACCCTTCGCAAAGTACGCGAAGGATGGGCCACCCGATCCTTGGTCGCTGGGCAAGAAATACAGTTATCTACGACGCCACCCCGGTCTAAATGACCCGGAGGGCTTAAAAGCCCCGCCCCTTCAACAGCGCAGTGGAGAGACCTGCAGTTCTCTTTCCAGCCCACCAAGCCAGCCGTGGGCGTTTCAATCACGAACCCGCTTTGGGATCGTAAACCGCCACGCCAACACGAGAATCCGCAGATCCGTAATAGAGAAACCATTTGTCGTGGAAGAAGACCAAACCCTCCGCGAAGGTGGTTCCGGCAGCATACTGGCCGCTCTGCTCCCAGGGCTCCTCGGGTTGGAAGAACGGCTTGTCCGCGCGTGCGAGCAGCTTGCCAGGATCGTCCGCCGAGAACAAAGCCTGCCCGTCGGAATACGCGTTCGGCGCGATGCCCGGGGCTCCATCGACCGCCGCATTCTTTCCGTTGTAGATGAGCACAATCCCGCGATCGGTCAGCACCGCGGGTGGCCCCACTTCGGGAAATGCGCTATCGAAATGCCGCGGCCGCGCCTTGAGCAAAACAATCGGTTTCCCGGAAGAATCCTCAACCGGGTTCCAGTGGATCAGGTCCGATGACGTTGCCAGACGCACCTGAACCTCTCCCCAGTACATCCAGTACTTCCCCTTGATTTTGGCCGCGATGAGCCGCCCATTCACAAGCTGCGTAACGATGCTGGCCGATTTGTAGTCGAAGTGCTGATACTTCTCTCCGGCCAGCGCGGGGCCGTGCTTCGTCCAGTGAATCAGATCCGTGGAGGTTGCAATTCCGATATCGGTGTTGCGGCGATTCCACTGGGTATAACTAAGCACGTAAGTCCCGTCCTCGCTCTGCACCAGGCGAGGATCCTCCACGCCTCCCGGCCATTCACGGTCCTGCTGCGAATCGACATCGGGATAGAAAGCCGGAGCCGGGTCCTTCAGGAAGTGGATGCCGTCCTGGCTCTGGGCCAGGCCCAGGCGAGACGTGTGCATGCCGATGACCATGGCGCCGGAGTCGTCCTCGGCACGATACAGGACATAGACCCTTCCATCGCGCACGATCGCCGCGGGATTAAAAGCGTGCAGCGCTTCCCAGTGAACCGGTTTTTTAGTGATTGGATCGGTGAATACGGATTCGGGATTGGGTGCGAGGATCGGCGCGTGGACCGGGCGCGCGAAGGGACCCAGCATCCAGCTCAAGTTTTGTTGCGCCAACAGCCCGGCGGCTGCCAAAAAAAGAATGGAGATGCAGGTCTTGTGCATGAGGGTAAAGCGTTTTGATATCATCCCTCTCTCCAACCGCGGATGTCCGGTACGATTCAGGGGGTAGTGTAATCTTTTTGAGGGAGACGAAGCGTGCCGGCAAAAAAGACCCTTTTACTGTGCCTCGGCTTTATTTTAAGCGGATTCTCGTACCAGGCTCTACACGCGCAGGAGGCGGATGGCATTTACACGGCCGATCAGGCCAAACGTGGCGAGGCCAACTTTAAGAAGCAATGCAGCTCGTGTCACGGTGAAGCTCTGGATGGCGTTGGCCCCTATCCGGCACTTACCGGAGATGAATTCCTCTCAAAGTATGAGGGCCAGCCGACGGTCACTCTGTACGATATGGTCCAGAAGCTGATGCCTGCGACTGCACCCGGCACGCTCACCCGTCCGGATGCGGCTGACCTGCTGGCGTACATTCTCAGTTTCAATAAATTTCCTGCCGGCAAGACCGATCTACCCAGCGACGAAGACAGCCTCAAAAAGCTCATCCTGCCCAAGCCCGCTCCTAAAACCTAACCAATCAGGGCCCGGCTTTTCGTCGGGCCGACCACCCTCTCGCTGCAACCTTACAAGTGAAACCAGTGGTCTGCGCCAAATACCAGGCCTAATGTAATCACGGCAATCACAATTTCGCCTACAGCCCCCACAATCAATGGCCGAGCACCCTGCTTGCTAAGCTCTCGCATGTTAGTGCGCAAGCCAACGCCGGCAAAGGTGAGTAGAAAAGCCCAGCGTGACAAGTTTGCCACCGCGGTCAATTGCGGTTTGGTAAAGAAGCCCACCGTGGCCAACAACGAAACCAGCAAAAATCCCAATACAAACTTGGGAAATTTCCGCCACAGGAATGCAGCCTTGTTTTGCACGCCGGCGGCTTGCCCCTTTGAAGCCCAATAGATGGCATATCCCAGAACCACGAATCCGATCGTGGCGTTGCGGCAGGTCTTAGCCAGCACGGCGACCTTGCCCGCCGCATCGGAGTAAAGAGCTCCAGCCGCCGTCGCCTCCGCGGTGTTATCCACCGCAAGGCCCGTCCAGAGACCATACGCGTGATCGCTCAGGTGCAGCCAGTGTCCGATGAGGGGAAAAAGAAAAAGAGAAAGAGCGCCCAGTAAGAGAATTGCAGCAATCGCGTAGGAAGAATCTTCTTCATCCGCATCGATGGCTCCCTGGGCCGCGATGATGGCGGAAACACCGCAAATCGACGATCCCACAGCGAGAAGGCTTACCAACTTGGGCTTGAGCTTAAAGGCACGGCCCAGGTAGGTCATGAAGGTCAATGCCAGGACGAGTTCAATCGCAATCAGGAGCAGAGAAATCCCGCCCAGCTTCTGCACGTCTCCGAGCAAAAAGCGTGCGCCCAGCAACACAATGCCCGCCTTGAGCCAGAACTCATAGGTCGCGACGCCGGCACGGAAGATTGCCGGAACGCCCACCGTGTTCGAAATCGCCAGGCCGATCAGGATGGCCCAAAGCACATATTCAATATTGGGCAATACCAGATGGTTCGCTTTGCCGTAGTGCGCGATGAACTGCTCAATGAATTTACCTGCGTAGCCGACCGCGCCGAGCAGCAGTATTCCCGGGATGAGGCCGGCCGCGCGCCCGGGCACGGAACCTTGCGTTTGAGCTGGTAAGGGGGAAACTCGGATGGTGGAGCTGGCCATAGCGCTTCCTCTTTCTGGTACGGCAGTTACCACGGAACGGTCTTGAGAACCCCAACTCGGACCAGCAATGCGGCGGCGAAAGCCAGCAAGACGGCCCACGTGTCCAGGGAAATGAGATTGCGCGGCGACGGGTTAGGCATGTGCAGATACTCCTGAGCTTGGGATGTTTATGAAATACCGGATAATTTCAGCGAAGGAAGGGGGACGTGCTTAGCGACAACAACAGGCGGAGAGCCTGCTGGTGATTGCGCGCGCTAAGTTGTGCATGGCTGAAGGCACGACATTCACGTTAACATGGCCGCGCCCGGAGATACAAGGATCCGGGGTACGGCCCGGGGAAGGACCTGTGCTTAGTTAGAGCTGATCGTGTAGCGGACCACCAATCCTTCGACATACGTGACATTCACGTTGCGTGTGCCGGTCGTATATTCATAGACCTGCGTTTTCAAGCCATCGCCCGAGACAGACTGCGACATCTGCTTGCCCGGTCCGAACAGATTCGCGACTTCGTCCATCTTCATTCCGCGCTTGAGCTGATCTGTCGCGGGTGTCGCCGCATCTCCACCGGCGTTCTGCATCGCAGGGGTAGGTCCCGCCTGCTGTTGCGGGCCAGCGAAGCTTACATAATCCGCCATCAGCTTGGTCACCGCCTCAGGATTCAGTTGGTCCGGCGGAATTGAGCCGGACCAGCGCAAATTAAAACGCGATCCGCCCTGCATCCGTTTGTCGGCAACCTGTTGCGTCTTGATCTGGCTCGCGATACTGGCAGCAGCGCGATTGTCCTGATTTTGCCGTTCCCGCCGCGCCCGTTCGCGGTCCAGGTCGCGTTGCAGTTGACGCCTGCGGTCGTCGTCGGTGGTATTGGCAATCTGGTTTTCCAGCCGCTTCTCGTAGTCGCTTTTATCGACAATCTGCGGATTCACCGTGGTCGAACTATCATCGCCGAAGGTCCCGAACCCGCCACCATCGAGTTGGAACTCGATCCGGTCATTCTTGACGACAAATCCGGTAATCCTGGCCGTATCCCCTTTGCGGATGGCCACCCCGGAGCTTTTGAGACGGCCGGAGTACTGCTTCCAATTCATAGGATTGTCTTTGTTGAAGCTCAGGTCGACCCCTTGCTGGGTGCCCGGCATGTCGAGCTTCACCACGACTTCCTTGCCCACGAAGTAGTTGGTAAGTGAGTCGTTATTCTGTGCGGTCAGTGGCCAGGTGCAAAGCGCCACGATGAGAAAGACCACGCGCTGCGCTGCTCGGATCACGGCGTCCTCCTGGCTTTTTTCCTTGATGACGGCACGATGATAAGCGAGCAGCGCTCAATGCTCAATAAATTAGTGCGCCAGGCGGTAGACCTCGGAGCCCGCGAGCAAAAAGGCGCCGGTTCCAAACACATAGCTCGAGGCTGCCTGATAGTCGCCGGGCGCTGCCCCGATTGGCTGGATGCACCCTAAGCGCCCGTCCTGGTAGACGTGCGATAGCAGCCCCTGCCAGGCTTTCTCCACGACAGGCTGATATTTCGCCCGGTCCAGGATCCCCTGGTTGATGCCCCAGGCAAATCCAAAAGTGAAGAAGGCAGAGCCGGAATTCTCAGGGAGTGGATAGGCGGCCGCGTCTAGCAGGCCAGGCCGCCAAAGCCCGTCGGGACCTTGCAGTTTCGCCAGTTCCTGCGCCATTTCCTCAAATTGCGCGACATACCTGGGCCGTGAAGGGTAGTCCCCCGGCATATCCGTCAACACCCGAGCCAGGGCGGCAAAGACCCATCCGTTGCCGCGTGACCAGAAGACACTGCTGCCGTTGGCTTCGTGCTTGTCCAGGTAGGACTGATCGCGGAAGTAGAGATGGTTGGACGGGCTATAGAGCAGCCCGGAAGTAATCCACCATTCGTGATCCATGAAGTCCAGGTATTTGCGGTCTCCCGTTGCCTTATAAAGCCTGGTCAGCACCGGAGGCGCCATAAACAGCGCATCGCACCACCACCACAGGGGCTTGTCAGGATCGTCGGGCAAGGCCCTGACCGCATCCATCCGCTCTCGAATGGGCGCCATCATGGGGGGATCGTGATAACGGAAGTAAAGGTCAAGATAGGTCTGGCCTATCGCCGAGTCGTCGGCGTTCGGTACGCGCGGGCCGGGTTGCCATTGAAACTTGCGGCCCATTTGCAGCATCGCCTCCTGGTATTTCTTGCCATGGGCCGCCTTGGGTACAGCCATAAAGCCGACATAGAGGGCGGCAAAGGTCCAATTCTGATTGAAGTGCGGTTTTGCCTCTGTCAGTTCCCAATTCGCAACTTTGTCGACGGCCCGGACAACGTTCTTCCGCGTGAGCCGGGGCGACAGGTCAATCGCCAAAGGAGGAGCAACGGCAGGTGTATCCCCCACCCAGACAGTCTTCTGAGGGGCCGTTGCCTGTGCGCGCATGGCCAAGGGGATGAGCAGGATAGCCACGGCGATCAGGCGAATCATGGGGGGCCGTTTCCTGTGGCCCATCTTAAATCAACTCGTCCGGTGTCCATCCCGCCCAGCGGGACTAGCTGGTCGGAGGAGCCGCGCCATCCGCGGCTGGAAAGCGAAATCCGGGTTTAAGTTCGCATCGGTAAACAGCGGTCCCGGCTTCTTGCTGGCCGGTACGGACGGAACAAGCGGCCCAGCTCAGGGAGAGGTTCGGGCCGAGAGGAAAAACCATGGGAGAGCCATCGATATCGGCCTCCAGGCTGACGCCCTCCTGGGTCGGAGGCAAAGTAAAGTTGAGCGTCTCCCCAAAAATTACCGGGTACAGTTCGCGCACCTCGGCGTTAATGGCGGTGTGGTAAACCTCGGCCTCCAGCAGAAATGTAGCCGTGTTCGACCAGTTAAGGGCGGTGATGCTGATGTGGCGGCCGCCATGCACGAATCCGCTCGAGTCTATACGCGTGAACGGGCAGGGCCCGGCAATGCAGGAGGCGCTGACATTGCCGTAACTGCTATTCGGTCCCGCGTCGAGCGTGACAGTCTTGGAGGCGGCCTTCCATTTGCCGTCCGGAGAACAAGGCGACCGGTGATCGCAGGGCACGTCGCCTTGGTTCGCCACCTGGAAGGTTTTGGTTGTGCTGCCGACGTTGCTGTCAGAACGGTTGTTGATGGTGTACCTGACGCGAATATCGGAGACCACGCTGAGGGGCCGGGTGGAAGGAGCCGACGCTTTTTGCACGCGCGCAGGAGCCACCGGAACCATGGCGACCACGTGGAGTTCGCTGGGCGTTTCAAATCTTCCAGTGGCTACGGATATTTCGGCAGGCTCATAATGCGGGTGGCTGAATCTAACGGTGATGGGTAGGTCAGACAATACCCGCTTGGTCAGTACCAGCTTGAAATAGCCGGAAGCGTCGGACTGGGTAACGGCACTACGGGCGCCATCGCTGGCTGTGATCGTCACGTCGCTGATCGGGAGTTGTTTGTTGGGATCCGCCTCGCGCTGAAGAACGGCGCCCTCTATCGGCACGGAAAGGCGATCGGCGATCTCCCGCAGGCGATGCGCGCGCAGAAAGAAAAACAGGCCGGTCAGTGCAGCGGCCGACACGACGATCGTTGTCCAGATTAGTTTCTTTTCCGTCATGTACCACCCGTCATGTACCAGCCGTCATGTACCAGCTTGGACCGCAGGGCTGGCAAAAAGCGTCCCTGCATCTATTATTCAGATATTCGGAAGCATTGTCGCGCAATCCTGAAAACAGGCAGGCAATCCAAGAAAACATGAGGCAAACATCGGCACGATGAGGGACGAGAACGCGAAGCAAGGGCCGTGTCGTACGTCGCGGCGGCAATGGCTACGGCAGATGGCCGGCGTCTCGATGGGTCTGCCGCTGCTCCGCTGGGCAGAACTGACTGCAATGGCCCAGGCGAAGCAATCCGGCCCGCATTCTACCCTGCCTCCGCCGGGCCAGTTTTCCCCGGAGGAAGAGCAGTTTCTGGACGACCTCGAGCGCGCCAATTTTCTCTTTTTCTGGGAGCAGGCGAGCCCGGAAACCGGCTTGATCAAAGACCGGGCCAACACGCGGGTTACCGATACCAGCATCGTGGCCAGCGTGGCCTCGACCGGCTTTGGGCTCACGGCCATCTGCATTGCCGACAAGCGCGGCTTCATCCCCCACGAGGACGCCCGTCAGCGCGTGCTCGCGACCCTTACCTTCCTTTGGAAGGCCCTGCCGACCCATCGCGGGTTCTTCTACCACTTCGCCAATATCAACACCGGGGAAAGAGTCTGGGACTCCGAGGTGTCTTCGGTAGACACCGCCATTTTGCTGTGCGGCATCCTTACCTGCCGTCGTTACTTCCAGGATCGCGACATTGACCAGTTGGCGCACGAGATCTTCGACCGCGTGGATTGGACCTGGCTTTCCGAGGATACGGCTCTGTTACCCCAGGGATGGACGCCGGAGTTTGGCTTTTTGCCATACAAATGGGACCTCTACAGCGAATTGATGATGATTTATTTACTGGGCATGGGGTCTTCGTCGCACCCGCTGCGTCCTTCGGCATGGGAAGCCTGGAAACGGATTACCTTCGAGTACGACGGGGAACGATACATCGGCTCGTTTGCGCCGCTGTTCGTCCACCAGTTTTCCCAGGCCTGGTTCGACTTCCGCAACAAGCGCGACAAGTTTGCCGACTACTTTGTGAATTCGTCCATCGCGACGGATGTACACCGGCGGTTCTGCATCGAGTTGGGCAAGACGTTTCCCGATTACAGCGACGATCTCTGGGGCATCACGGCCTCGGACTCAGACAAAGGTTACGTGATCTGGGGTGGACCGCCGGCCATGGGCCCAATCGATGGTACGGTCGTGCCGGCCGCCGCGGGAGGATCCTTGCCCTTTCTGCCCGTGGCCACCATGCGTGTACTGCGAACCATACGTGCCCGCTACCCGCAGGCATGGTGCCGCTACGGCTTCGTCGATGCGTTCAATCCGCTGAAGAACTGGTACGACGCTGATGTTGTCGGCATCGACACAGGAATCACGATGCTGATGGCGGAAAATGCCCGCACCGGTTTTGTCTGGGACACTTTCATGAAAAATCCTGAGGTGCAACGCGGGATGCAGATTGCAGGATTTCACAGCTACACGCCTACGCCGTGAAACGGGACTCGCCGTGAAACGGGACTCGCCGTGAAACGGGTTCCCCCGTGCCAGGTCTCAGCCTTGGCCAGACCGGCCGGGTTGGGTGTATTTTTCTTGTCATGATGCGGATTTCGTTTTCCAGCCTTCTTGCCACCGCGGCCCTGCTGGCCGTGACTGCACCTCTGTTCGCCCAAGAGCCCGCTAAGCCCAAACCCGAGGAAACGGAAATTTGGGAGCCCGTGCCCAAAGTGGTCACCCCCGGAGCGACCTGCGGAGCTGCGCCCTCGGATGCGATTGCGCTCTTTGACGGGAAGAATATGGACGAGTGGGTCACCGTCAAAGACAAGACGCCGGCCAAGTGGGAAGTTGCCGATGGGGTTATGACGGTGAACAAGGCTGGGGGCAGCATCGAGACCAAGCGAAGCTTCACCAATTACCAATTGCACGTAGAGTGGAAAGTTCCCACCAATATCACCGGCAGTAGCCAGGCGCGGGGCAATAGCGGGGTCTTCCTGGCCTCCACCGGACCAGGCGATGACGGGTATGAGTTGCAGGTCCTCGATTCCTACCAGAACAAGACTTATGTGAACGGCATGGCAGGCAGCCTCTATAAGCAGGCGATCCCGCTGGCAAATCCAACGCGCAAGCCCGGAGAGTGGCAGACCTACGATGTTGTGTGGACGGCTCCCACTTTCAATTCAGATGGATCCGTAAAGACTCCGGCTTATGCGACGGTTTTCTTCAACGGGGTGCTGGTGGAAAACCATTTTGAGCTGAAGGGGCAAACGCTCTACATCGGCAAGCCTTTTTATAAGGCCTACACCAGCGCTCCCATCAAGTTGCAGGCGCACGGGGACAAGAGCGAGCCGATCAGTTTCCGCAACATTTGGGTGCGAGAACTCAACTAGTGGTCTGTCGCAGAGATTTCGAACAGGAACAGCCCCGGAGGGGCGGATGAAATCCCCCGCATGTGAGTTATGGGAAACCTATTTTATGTAGCACAAATAGTTACAACCTTAAGGTCTGCTCGCTTTTGTTCCGGCTCGCTTCGCCGGTTTTCGCGCTGAACTCTTTGCCGAGCGCATTTGTTCCTGCGACTGAATGTTGTGGGCGTTGACAATCCCCGCAATAAGCCCGGGAAAGCGCTGGTCAATTTCTTTACATCGCGAGGTGTTCTGCATTTCTACGCCGTGGCGCTCGCCGCGGATCAGGCCCGCTTCCCGCAGCGCCTTGAAATGCTGGGATAACGTCGATTTAGGAATCTGCTTCTCCACGATATGGGAAAAAGTGGTGCAGTTCTGCCAACACCCCGAGGCCGCGATGCTGTTGAAAATGGCCACACGCACAGGGTCGGAGAGGGCATGAAGAATGCCTTCCACCGTGATGTCCTCGATCGAAGGGTGGAAGAGGGGCCGCATAACGTATTCATATTACCTTCACACCCGCGCTTTGTTCAATAGTCCACAAATCATGAACTATTGAATCCTTGGCTGCCGCGGCTCCATCTCAAGCCTGAGCACCCGGTTTTGATCCTGGGACTCGAGACTTGGGGAAGGAAAAGCAATGAGCAAACTAAAAGGCAAAGTAGCGGTGGTCACCGGCGCATCGAAAGGCATCGGGGCGGCGATCGCCAGGTCCCTCGCGGCGGAGGGCGCTTCGGTCGTGGTGAATTATGCTTCCAGCAAATCCGGAGCGGATGCAGTCGTCGACTCCATCAAGAAAGCCGGAGGAAAAGCGGTTGCCGTCGGAGGCGATGTTTCCAAAAACACCGAAGCCGAAGGCATTATCGACGCCGCGATCAAGAACTACGGCCGGCTTGACATTCTGGTCAACAACTCGGGCGTCTACGAGTTCGCTCCCATCGAAAGCATTACCGAGGAAAGTTTTCACCGGATGTTCAACATCAACGTGCTCGGCGTTCTGCTGACTACCAAGGCGGCGCTCAAGCACATCGGCGAGGGCGGCAGCATCATTAATGTTGGCTCAGTGGTAAGCCGCGTCACCCCTCCCGGATCTGCGATTTACACCGCCACCAAGGGCGCGGTGGACGCTATCACCGGCGTTCTGGCTCGCGAGCTCGGACCCAAAAAGATACGCGTCAACGCGATCAATCCGGGAATGATTGAGACGGAGGGCGTTCATGCAGCCGGATATCTCGGGACCGACTTCGAGAAGTCGCTCGTGGCCCAGACTCCCCTGGGTCGGATCGGCCAACCGCAAGATATCGCCTCAGTTGCAGTGTTCCTTGCTTCCGACGATGCCGGCTGGCTTACAGGCGAGCAACTCCTGACCGGCGGCGGCCTGCGGTAACACAAGCGCGAACGAAGGAGAATCCGATGGGAAAACTGGATGGGAAAGTAGCCGTCATCACGGCGGCTACTTCGGGTATGGCGCTGGCTTCGGCGAAGCTCTTTGTCGAAGAAGGCGCCTATGTCTTCATCACCGGCCGGCGCAAGGACAAGCTTGATGAGGCGGTGAAAGCGATCGGCCGCAATGTGACCGGCATTCAGGGAGACGCTTCCAATCTCGACGATCTGGACCGGCTGTACGACACAGTCAAGAAAACCAAGGGAAACATAGACGTCTTATTCGCCAGCGCCGGCACCGGCGAATTGGTGAACCTGGTCGATGTTACACCGGAACACTTCGACAACACCTTCGACCTGAATGTGCGCGGCACGCTGTTCACTGTGCAGAAAGCGCTTCCACTCTTCAACGATGGCGGTTCCATCTTCATGAACGGCTCCATCGCCAGCGTGAAAGGATTTCCTTCGTTTAGCGTTTACAGCGCCAGCAAAGCCGCGGTGCGATCGTTTGCGCGCACCTGGCTGGTTGAGTTGAAGGAGCGGAAAATCCGGGTGAATGTATTGAGCCCGGGCACGATTGACACGCCGATTCTGGATCCTCTGGGACCGGATGCGAAGAAGTATTTCGCGTCGCTGGTTCCGCGGGGAGAAATTGGTCGGCCGGAAGAGATTGCCACCGCTGCGCTGTTCCTGGCTTCGAACGATTCCAGTTTTGTGAACGGCATCGAATTGTTTGTGGACGGCGGAGTCGCGCAAATCTAAGCCATCACTGTGTCAGTAGGGATCTGCAGTTATCCTAAAAGAAACGAGTGGCCTGGTTCTCTGGGTGATTCGCAAACAGCGGGTCCCTCCACTTCGCGACTGATATTTCCTGCCGAGGCAGGAAATATCAGTCACTTCGGTCGGGATGACAATTCCGTGGGTGACTTAGTGGCCGCCGGACGCCTCGCCTCCCGGCCTGAAACCTCTGGTTGCCAACGCCAGAGGGATCCCAATCAATGCCACGATCGCCATCATGCGGAAACAATCCATAAACCCGATGAGGCTGGCTTGCTGGTTGAGCTGGTTGTAGAGATACCCCTGCGCATGCTGCGCCGCGTCGTAGTTCGAATAGCCCAGGTGCTCGAGAGTCTTCGTCAATGAGTCGATGCGCGCGTGAAACAAAGGCGAACTCACATCCGCGGCTTGGGCAAGACGGTCGGTATGGCGATCTGTGAAGCGCTCATGCATGGTGGTGATGAAGGCGACACCAAAGCTGCCACCCCAGTTGCGGGCAAGATTCGTGAGGCTGGAACCTTTGTTGTTCTTTCCCGGAGGCAGATAGGAATAAGCGAGCACACTTACGGGCACAAACAGGAACGCGTAGCCGAAGCCCTGCAAGGCGCGCGCCAGCGCGTAATGCGTATAATTCGTCTGCAGCGTGAACGAGCTGTAGTACAGCATGGAAACCGAAACGACCGCGAAGCTGAAGGCGATCAGATATTTCGGCTTGACCTTGCCTTTCTGCGTCAACACCGCCACGATAGGCGCCAGCACTGTGATCACGAAGGCCCCCGGGCCCAAAACCAATCCCGCATCGGTAGCCGTGTAACCGTAAAGCTCCTGCAGGATTTCCGGAATCATGGTGGTGCTCCCGAAGAGCACAAAGCCGAAGAGAAAATAGAAGATACTCGCGAAGGCGAAGTTTCGCTCGCGCAGCAGGCCCAATTCCACCACCGGATCGGGCACGTGCAGCTCCCACCAGATGGCAAATGCTAAACAGATGACCGCCCCCACCAGCATGCTGGTTATCAGGCTGCTGCCAAACCAGTCATCGATTTGCCCGCGATCGAGCACAAATTCCAGACTGGCAAAGCCGAGCGCGATCAGGGCGATGCCGATGTAGTCCACGCGCAACCTGCCCTCGCGCCTAGCCGCAGCCACCTCTGCTTTGAATGCGGGCGGGTCACTGACCAGGCGGCTGGTAAGAAACAGCGAGATAGCGCCAATCGGCACATTGATGAAGAAGACCCAGCGCCACGAGAAGCTGTCGGTGATCCAGCCTCCCAAAGGCGGACCAATCGCAGGCGCGGTGACGATGGCCACGCTATAGACCGCAAACGCTGCGGCTCGCTTGTTGGCGGGGAAAGTATCAACCAGAATGGCCTGTTCCACCGGCGCCAGCCCGCCACCGCCTACCCCCTGCAACACGCGAAACATAACCAGAAAACCGAGGCCGGGAGCTATGCCGCACAAGAAAGAAGTCGCCGTGAAGAGCGCAACACTGATCATGTAGTAACGCTTGCGCCCCAGAACCCGGCTCAGCCATGCGCTCATCGGCAGGATGACGGCATTGGCTACCAGGTATGAAGTGAGCACCCAGGGGGTTTCATCGAAGCTTCGTCCCAGGCCGCCGGCAATATGCGGAAGCGAGACATTGGCAATCGACGTATCCAGCAGCTCCATAAACGTGGCCAGGGTGACCGTGAGCGCCACCGCCCATGGGTTCACCTGGGTCGCCTTGGGTTCGACGGGAATGGCCGATAGTTCCGCGGTCGCTGTGGCCACGCGTCACCCTCCTGCTGATGGATAGGCTTCAGATGTATAATGAGACCGAACGGTCGCAAAAATCAATGGCTCGGGCAGCAAGAATGTCACGCGGGAAAGCGACACGCCAGCGCATCGTGGAGCAGTCTGCGCCGGTCTTTAACCGCCACGGTTATTCCGGCACGTCCATGGCCGAACTTATGGATGCCACAGGGCTGGAAAAAGGTGGAATTTATCGCCATTTCGCAAGCAAGCAGGAACTTGCCGCCGCAGCCTTTGACTACGCGTGGGCGGCAGTCAACGAGCCCCGTCAGCGTGGGCTGGAAGATTGCCGGACATCGATGGACAAGCTTCTCCTGCTGGTAAAGAACTTCGTCGAGCAGCCGCCGCGGACGATTCCCGGAGGCTGTCCGCTGCTCAATACGGCAATCGACAGCGACGATGGAAACCTGGCGCTGAGAAGCAAAGCGCAGGAGGCGCTCCATCAGTGGCGGGCCAGCATCGTAGACATCGTCTGCCTGGGACAACGGAATCGCGAGTTGCGGGCAGACGTCGATTCGGTGCAGGTCGCTACGCTCCTGATCGCCAGCCTCGAAGGAGCAGTGATGATGTCGCGGATGGAGAAGAACCGCGACCCGCTCTTTAAAGTCGGCAAGCATCTCGAGGAATACCTGGAAGGTCTCAAAGCGAGCTGATCT
Source organism: Acidobacteriaceae bacterium (assembly GCA_049800615.1). Classification (GTDB taxonomy): domain Bacteria; phylum Acidobacteriota; class Terriglobia; order Terriglobales; family Acidobacteriaceae; genus PALSA-350. Next base: position 13,669 of record JBARKD010000378.1, read on the forward strand.
GTTTTGGTACCCCGCGGTCCGCGCACCTCTTGCGTTCTTGCTCCCGTCCGTTCTTCCCTGACATCCTAAGGCATGGCTATCCGCACTCTCTCTTCCCGTGAAATCTACCGCAACCCGTGGCTGAGCATGCGCGAGGATGAAATTGAGCGCGCCAACGGCGTTCTCGGCATTTACAGCGTGGTCGACAAGCAGGACTGTGCGGTCATTTTGCCCATCGACGGAGATTACATCTGGCTGGTGGAACAATTCCGCTACACCATTGGCGAGCGGGCGCTCGAGCTGCCGCAGGGCGGGTGGGAATCGGACAACGTAGTCCCGGAAGAACTGGCCAGGGGGGAACTTCGCGAGGAGACCGGCCTTCTGGCTGGACGAATGACAGAGCTGCCCTGGATGTGGGTCGCCTACGGCTTTGCCCGGCAGCGTCAATTCGTGTTTGTCGCGGAGGACCTTGTCGAAGGCGCACACCAGCGTGATGCGGAAGAGTCCGATATGGAAGTGGTCCGCCTGCCGATTACGGAATTCGAGCAGAAACTGCAAAAAGGCGAGATTCGTGACGCAAGCACGCTTGGCGCCTGGGCGAGGTACAGCCTATGGCGCCAGACTAGCGGCCGCCCTGGAAGCGCCAGATGAGCTCGACTGCTCGAACTCTAACTCAAGCACATCACGCCCTGTTCGCCCGCTTGACCGTACTGAGCTAGTGGGCAGGAAAAGAAACGATCAGTTGATCGAGCGGCATGGCGTGGCGTATAGCCTTTGGCGGGCTGAATGGAGTGACAGGCAGGGGCGTTCCATTTGTCTCCGCCTCGTCAAAGGCCGCGGTTCCCGGAGTCCTGCCAGTGAGTTGGAAACCATCGATCTCATAGGGCAGCCCGTTGGCCGCGAGAGAGGACGGCCTATCCGTCACCTGGAAGTGGAGATGGGGAACCACGGAATTACCGGTATCTCCCACCAGGCCGATCAAGTCGCCTGCGTGGACATGTTCACCGCGATGGACTTTCACGCTTCGCGGTTGCATGTGGGCATAGAGAGCATAGCGGTGGTGTCCTAAATCGAGGATGACAGAATTTCCATCAGCCTTGTCGAGAGGGATGTTTGTGGGATAGGCGCCAGGGGTTTGCTCGGGTTCTCCATCAATCGCGTCGACGACCTCCGCATCTGCGACTGCCAGGACCGGTTGGCCGAAGATGGCGTAGCTCTCAAGCTTTTCTTTCGGGCCGGCATAGATGCGGCCGTGAGCGTCCATCTGCTCCCAATCGACGGCGTAGCGTTGTGCAACCCACAGCCGGCCATTGACAGGCAATGCTGCCCGCGTATGGCGCGTGGCGTCACAGCAGGAGTCTGCGGAGATGTAGCGATCTCCACGCAGCGGCGGAGAAATTAATGCCACCACTTGCCGGTCGACGGTGATGGCGCCTCCGGTCTCATCCATGGCCTGGTGCCCGGGAGGCGCCGCGGCCACGTGCAACGTCACCCGGTGCGAAAGCTGATCCGGAACCTTGGCTCCCGGGGAAAGCACCACATCGAGAAAAAGATTTGCCTGCGTGCCCCCTGGCATGGCGCCGACGGATTCACGCCGGCCCGCGGGTTGCAGCCGCGATGCAACAGCAGCGTTGTCGAGCGTTTGCAGTGTGGCGCCGTCGCCCTGCACCTCGACCTTTTCCACGGCGATCTCCCCGCTCGAGAAGTTCGTCATTCCCAGTTCGTAAACCAGATGGACCAGCCCATCGGAACCGGTGAAAGGAACGGGCGCATCCCGTACCGCCAGCAGCAGAGGCGTCATCTCCTCCGAACCCTGGCTGATGCCCGAGGAGCCCAAAGATGCGATGACAAAAAGTCCCAGCAGAAATGTTGCAGGCGTCTTCATTTGTTCCTCGAGCGGAAACGAAGGTGGTCGGGGAATTCTGGTTTGTATAGACAATAACGCCGTGGAAGCCATCGCAGAAGTAGAATCGGAAAATTATGCAACTTGGTTTTATGAGCGCCATTCTTCCCGACCTCAGCCTGGAAGAGGTCTTCTCGCTGGGCAAAGCCATCGGATACTCCTGCGTGGAAGTCATGTGCTGGCCGCCGGGCAAGGCCGACCGCCGATATGCCGGGGTTACGCACATCGACGTAACCAGCTTCGAAAAAGAGGACGCTGAGCGGGTTCTGGACCTGGCCCGGAAGGCTGGGATAACAATCAGCGGCTTAGGCTACTATCCCAATCTGCTTTCACCACATGAGGAAGAAGGCAAGGTGGCGCAAGCGCACCTTAAGCGTGTGATACGTGCCGCCAACCTGCTCGGGATTGGAGTAGTGGGCACGTTTGTCGGCCGCGATTGGACCCGTTCTGTGGAAGGCAACTGGCCACGCTTCCTGACGGTCTGGAAGGACATGATGGATTATGCGGACAGCCTCGGGATCCGAATCGCGATCGAGAATTGCCCCATGTTGTTTACCGCCGACGAATGGCCGGGAGGCAAGAACCTCGCCAAGAGCCCCGCGATTTGGCGGCGGATGTTCGAGGACATCGCCAGCCCCAACTTCGGGCTCACCTACGATCCGTCGCACATGGTTTGGCAACAGATGGACTATCTCACTCCCATCCGGGAATTTGCTTCTCGCATCTTCCGGGTTCATCTGAAAGACGTGACGCTGGACCGGCAGAAGCTGAACCAGGTGGGGATTCTTGCGTATCCGTTGGAGTTTCATACTCCGAAGCTGCCGGGGCGCGGGGATGTTGACTGGCAGGCGTTTCTAAAGGCGCTCAAGGCCTGTGGATATAACGGTCCGGCGTGCGTAGAAGTGGAAGAGCGGGAATTTGAAGGCGATCTGGCGCATCGCAAAGAGGCGCTGGCTCTGAGTTACAAGTATCTGCGCCCGTTGTTCTGAGCCGTTGGCGGGCTCAGAGAACAGCAGGTCCCTCCACTTCGCTACGCTGTGCTACGCTCCGGTCGGGATGACAA
>JBARKD010000379.1:0-4199 GCA_049800615.1 Acidobacteriaceae bacterium
GGTCAAAGGCTTCTCTTTCCTGAAATTCGGCGCTTCTCCAGATCGGGGTCAGTGAGGGCAGCGTCACGTCGTCGATGCGGTTTCCGGTCCGCATCCTTAAAACAACGGGACCCGGTTTACTTGCTTCTGGATCCGTCATCGAAAACAGGTGGTAAACCATTTCCAGATAGCCCGGAATCGCGGTCTTGATCGTCTGCTCGATCTCTTTCTCGACGCCGTCTACCATCTGCCTGGTTTTGACCTTCTGTGTTTTCTCCCGATCCGGCCAATCTACCGCGGTTGCATTAGAACAAAAGTCCAGACCTGCATCGTCGCGTAACCACCGCGCAGCGCGGAGCCCATGCTGGCGGTCGATGAGCAGCGAGTTTTGCGCTGAGGGACTCCCGTTCACCACGATCTCCACGTGGCAACCAGGAATTTCTTCCTGCACCCTCGCCCTGATTTCCTCCAGAGTCATCCCTGCAACACCTTCAGCGGGTTGAGAAACACTTCGTCATTCTGCGGCGGCTCCAGTCCATGCTCGCCAAACTGCGGAACCGGGAACTCGCTGGGCAGTTCTTTCTTCAAGTGCCGCGGCCTGGACTCTCCCGTCAGAGGCTGGGCGCTGATTCTCTCCTGGAGAGTCATGAAGGCGTGGATCAATGCTTCCGGCCGGGGTGGGCAACCGGGGATATGCACATCCACGGGAATATACCGGTCGATTCCCTTCAGCACGTTATAGCCATCACGGAAAGGGCCGCCTGAGATGGCGCAAGCCCCCATGGCGATCACATACTTCGGCTCGGGCATCTGGTTGTAGAGCCGAACCACCTGGGGAGCCATCTTCTTCGTCACCGTGCCGGAGACGATCATCAGGTCTGCCTGCCGCGGTGAAGGACGAAACACTTCAGCCCCAAATCGAGCCAGGTCGTAACGCGCCATGGTGGTTGCGATCATTTCAATCGCACAGCAAGCCAACCCAAAGGTTAGCGGCCAAACGGAATTCTTGCGCCCCCAGTTGTACAGCTCTTCGAAGGTAGTGGCAAAAATCCCGTGCTTACTCAGTTCGGTCTTTAAATTCTGATCCATTGAAACTCACGACCCCCAGACCAACACGCCCTTTTGGCAGGCCCAGATAAGGCCTTCCACCAGGAGAAGCAGAAAAACGAGCATTGACAGACAAGCGGCCAGGGAAAGGCCGGAAAACGCGGCGGCGAAGGGCAGGAGGAACACCGCCTCCACATCGAAAATCAGAAATACGATGGCGTATAGGTAGTAGGAAACGTTCAGCTGAAGCCAGGCATCGCCCGTCGACTCCAACCCGCATTCGTAAATTGCGTTCTTTTCCCGACCTGGCTTGGCTGGTGAAAACAGCCTGGCCCAAAGCCAGGCCAGGGACAGCGGAATTCCTCCAAAAACAAACGCGGCGACCAGAAGTACGACGATGGTGGCCCAGGGGTGCTCCATGGGAGCGATCGGTAGACTCTTACCCATTCCTCACCATTGCGCCCCGGCGTTTTGAGGCTGCGGAAAACAAGTTGGCGAGTTGTTTAACATCCGACTCATAACACTCCGTGCCTTCACAGTCACAGTATCTTGCGGCTCGCTCGGAGCTTCGGCGCGTTTTCCGCAGCCTGTTCGCCGCCTGAGGAGCGCAGGGATTAGCGAACTATCCAGATTACGCCTTCTTGCTTCCGGCTGAGGTCGAGATTCTTGCCTGCGCCCACACCAATGTCCCCAGGATGCAAATTTTGAGCCGCTGGGATGCGTCCGATCCACTTTTGAATCAGCGCATTGGGAAATCGTCCGCGGCGTCCCAATCGCGTGGCTGCCAGACGTGCGCCGCCGGGTGTATGCTGGTTCCCACTTCGGGATGGCCACGTAAAGGCAGCCTGATTTTCTGACCGGATCACATCCGTCAGTCCCTGGGGGCTCGTCTCCCGAAACCCCTTTCCCTGGAGTGGAATGGATGAAGCAGTCTTTCGCAATTGGCATTGGGGGCGCCGCCGGTCAGGGCGTTGCCACCCCGGGTGACATCTTCGCTAAAATCTTCAGCCGCCGTGGCCTTCACCTCAATGTTTACAACGCCTACCAATCCATCATTCGCGGGGGTCACACCTTTCTGACCATTCGCACCGGTCCGGAAAAGATCAGCAACATGGGAGACCGGATCGATCTGTTGATCCCGCTTAACCAGGACACCATGGACCGCCATCTTGGCTTGCTCACCCGCGGCGGCGCATGTATTTACAACTCCGACACCATCAAGCCCGGGAATCCCGCCGATGGCGTGGAGATGTGCCCTCTGCCCGTGTCCAAGCTGGCGGACATAAGCCGCAACAAGGTTGCCCAGAACACCCTGGCCATCGGCGCCGCCCTCAGCATGACGGGCGTCGGCTTCCAGGCCCTGGAACAGGTCATTACCGAGCAGTTTCGCAAGAAAGAGAAGGCGGTCATCGACGAGAACGTCGGCCTGGCGCGGGTTGGCTACGACTACGCCACGCATAACTTCAAGGCGTTTCCTAATCCGCTGCCCATGACCGACAACCGCTACGCCGTGCTGGGCGGCAACGCTGCCATGGCGATGGGCGGAGCAGCGGCCGGCGTCAAGTTCTACTGCGCCTATCCGATGAGTCCTTCCACTGGGGTGCTGCACTGGATGGCCGAGCACGCGCGCAAGGCTAATATCATGGTCCGGCAGGTCGAAGACGAGATTGGCGTGATCAACATGGCTATTGGCGCCGCTCACGCCGGCGTTCGTGCGATGTGCGCTACCTCGGGAGGCGGCTTTGCGCTGATGACCGAGGCGCTGGGCCTCTCCGCGCAGGCGGAGATCCCCGTGGTGGTGATTGATTGCCAGCGCGCCGGTCCGTCTACAGGTGTTCCCACCAAGACGGAGCAGGGGGACTTGTGGCAAATGCTGGGCGCCGGCTTCGGGGATTATCCCCGCGTCATTGCGGCTCCGTTGGACATCGGCGACTGTTTCACGCTCATACCGGAGATGTTCAACCTGGCTGAGCGGTTCCAGTGTCCGGGTATCGTACTTTGCGACCTGCTCCTGGCGGAGGGCCGTCTGAGTGTCGACCCCAAGCTGCTGGACTTCAACCCCGCGGTCGACCGCGGCGAGATGATTACTTCGGCCAACGGCAATGGCAACGGTAACGGCTCGTACAAGCGCTACCTCATCACCGAAAGCGGAGTTTCGCCCCGCGCTATTCCCGGCATCCCCGGCTACACCCACACCGTATCGAGCGACGAGCACGACGAGGACGGCGTTCTCATCAGCGACGAATACACCAACGCTACCAAGCGCCGCGCCATGATGGAAAAGCGCATGCGCAAAGTCGCAGGCATTGAAGCATCGGTCGAGCCGCCCAAACTTGATGGCCCCGCGGACGCCGACGTAACCCTGATCGGTTGGGGATCCACCCAGGGCGTCATCGAGGAAGCACGCGAGTTGCTGGCGGAGGAGGGAATTACCGCCAATCAACTGCAAATCCGCTGGCTGGTGCCGCTGCATGGAGATGAAATTGCCGCCATTCTCAAGCGCGCCCGGCACACCATCATGATTGAGAACAACTTCAGTGGTCAATTCGCCCGTTACCTGCGCAGTGAAACCAGCTTCGTGGCCAACGGGCATATCCGCAAATATGACGGCGAGCCTTTTATGCCGCACCACATTGTGGAATCGGTCAAGGAGCAGCTGCGCGGCAGCACGACCCTTTCCGTTCCCGCTCACGAAATCATGGTCTAACCGGTTTCACCGTGACTACGACTTGAAAGACTCTCGAGGAGTGGTTTTCCTTGAGGAGAAACCACGAAGAGGCCGTTACGTTTGGCCTGGACCAATGTGAAACCGGTAAGGAGAAAAACACGATGGCAACAGATATAGCGGCTCCAAAACCTATCACCATGGCGGACCTGAAGGGCAGGGTCGATCCCGACTGGTGCCCGGGCTGTGGTGATTTCGGTGTGCTGGCGGCGGTACAGAAGGCGCTGGTCGAGCTGCAGATTCCCAACCACGAGGTAGCCACCATCAGCGGTATCGGCTGCTCTTCCAATTTTCCCGGCTACATTGAGACGTACGGTATGCATACCCTGCATGGCCGTTCGCTGGCCGTTGCCACCGGGTTCAAGATGGCCAATCACGGGATGACCGTGCTGGTTACGGGTGGCGATGGCGACGGCTTCGGCATTGGCGGCAATCATTTCCTCCACAC